>NZ_FOIF01000009.1 GCF_900111575.1 Anaerobranca gottschalkii DSM 13577
TGCTTTCCGACCACAAGATGTACAGAAGCGACTCTTACAGGTAAAGCCTACATATCTGACTTCATTACATGTCGGACAACAAAATTTGCTATATCCTTCACTCATATCTTTACAAGTTAGCATCTTTTTTACTTCTGACAATACTGTTGGCCTAATTGGGTATTTTTCTTTAAACTCTCCCCATTTATCTTCAAATATTTGTTTTATTATTCCAGTAGCCATAAACAACTCACCCCACTACATAATAACATTTATCCACATACCTAGCAATCTATACTTTCCTAAGCAACAAAAAAAGAAGGGAAGCCCCCTTCTTAATTACCACAGATTCTCTTCCACAACTTTTCTAAAGGACTATCCCCTTTAATAGCTACCCCTAACTCTGGATCCTTAGGAATGATCAGTAAACCCAATTGTTTCCTTTTCCCAAAAAGGGGAGCTTGAACATGTCTATGTCTTCCATTGTTATCTATAACTTCGAATTTAATATATGTGGAAACATCTACTAATAGCTCTTTAAAATGTTCTTCATTCTCCACAAAAACTCCATTTACCCTTGTTATGATATAACCAGGCTGGATTCCCATTTTTTCAGCCACCGAATTAGGTAATACCGCCAATACCTTAACACCTTCATCGGGTGCTGTAAATAATGGCTCTCCTTGCAATTCTTTATTTATAGAAGTGACAATAAGAAATTCATGGGCCAATGGTGCAAATAAAACGGGAATAAAGGTAAAATAAGGAAAATATGCCGCCCCTACTGCAAGGATAATTAACATTATACTATAAAATGCTAATTTAAATGCAGTTTTTTTAGATTTTTCCCTAGGATTAGTAGATATGGCAAGATCACTATATCCTAAGGCAGCCATTACCGGTAAAGTGGCATACATTAGTTGATAACCTTGAGGAATAGTTATATTAGCTTTGATAAGGGGCCACCAATCAGGCATTGCTATAGTAGTTCCTGCCACTTCATCAGGTAAGAAACTCATAGCCATTAGGACAACAATCGGAACTGGCCAAAATCTCACTAAACTGTAACCACCGACAAATTGATCTTTAATTTTGACAAATACTGGAGTCGTCCCCTTTGCTCCACTTAAGTAAATCAAGATACTTTCAACAAGGTGTAAAATTCCCACCACTGCCATTAAGGCAGCTAGGTTGATATTAACAAAGGTATTAACAACAGAAGGTAAACTTTCCACAGGGAATATATGCAATATCCCCCGTACAAATAACACTAAGACACCGACGATTCCTCCGGCATAAGAAAAGCACATATAGCGGGGACTGTACAATAGTAACAACAGTGCCACTGGCCAGACAAAAAGGATACCGGTGGAATTTATATCGACACCTACAAAAACCAATATAATACTACCTAACAAACCTCCAATTAAACCATATCCAAAGGATGTTAAAGTCTGCTTAAAAGGTCTAGTAATACTAATCCCAAAGATATTTATTTCCATCATCATTTGTTTTTTATATTGCCTTTTAACTAATAACAGGACAATAAATATCGGTATAAGGAAACCATAGGGAAGACTATTGACCATTGTTTGTAAAATTAATTTAATTATCTCGATAAATGGAAACATTTTCTCTCTCCCATCACCTTTCTTTTCACCCTATACTTCTATTTGAAAAACTCAATTGCTTTTTGCAATTGTAAATCCCTTTCCCTTTGAAGTTCTGCAAAGACAGCATTAATCTTTTCTCCTGTTTGTCTATCTACTATACCTGTAGCTGGAAGGCCGTTAGCCCTTTGGAATTTTATTACCCCTTCTTTAGTTTTCTCTGTGAAATTAGGGTCATCTCTGTCTTCCCCATAACCTAAATAATACAATATTTTATGGAGAATTACCACATCTAAACCGCTGCTCCCTACTTCTAACCGACCTTTATAAACGAAATTTGAAAATCTAGCTTCTGGTGGCTGTTCCACTTCAATATGGGGAGAAACACCAACACCATCAATTACTGCTCCACTTGGGGTAAAATATTTTTGAACAGTAAGTTTTACTGCACTACCATCCCTTAAATCAATCAATGTTTGAACAGAACCTTTTCCAAAGGTCTTCTGACCTATTAAAGTTCCTGCCTCCCTATCCTTTAAAGCTCCTGCTAAGATTTCTGAAGCACTGGCACTAAATTCATCAATTAATACCACTACTTCAAAGTCCCGTTCTTTTAAATTTGAAGTATAAGTGCGAACCCTATTACCATGTTTATCTTCCATATAAACCACTTCACCTTCGGGAACTAAAAGCTGGGCAATATTAACCACAACATTGAGGTATCCTCCAGGGTTGCCCCTTAGATCAATGATTAAGTTTTCCATTCCCTGTTCCCTTAAACTTCTTAAAGCTTTAGCAAAATCTTCATCTGCTCCTTCTGCAAATCTGGTAAGTTTAATATAACCTAATCCTTCTTGAAGAAGTTCATATTTCACCGCTGTAGTTGTAATAATACCCCGAATAATAGAAACTCTGATAATGTCTGGCAACCCTTCTCTAATAATTCCCAATACCACTTCAGTATCAGGCTCACCCCGAATTAAATCCACTGTCTCAGATAAACTTAAGCCTTCGACACTTTTACCATCAACTTCTACAATAATATCACCAGGTAAAAGACCAGCCTTTTGTCCCGGACTTCCATCCATAGGTGTTACAACAGTTACCCTTCCGTTATTCATGGTAACTTCAACACCTATCCCCCCATAACTCCTTCCAGAACGGATCTGCATATCTTCAATATCCCTTGGCGTAAGGTATTCGCTGTAAGGATCCCCTAATGCAGATATAATCTCACGGTAAACATGATTTTCTATCTTTTCCCACTGATAATCATTAAAATAATAATCATTTATTATATGTATTATTCTGTTTAGCTTTTCTACGAATTGGGGACTAGAATTATTCCCGAAATCATCTGCTAAACTTTTTGAACCGATATTATACCCTACTACAAAAAAGAAAAAATTAGTTATAAACAATAACACTACTAATGCTGTTAAAATCCTAGTTTTTTTCACTATTATCACCCCGCCAGATTATTATGCCCTCTAAGACACCTAACTTTTAATATATTATATATTATTATTCGCTAAAGATTAATATTTCCCTTTTTAAAAGAAAAATAAAAAGGCAAGTTTTTGTGATAAATCACAATCCTTGCCCTTATTTATAACTTTAGTAGAAAAGGAGTGGATTAACCCTTTGTCCGTTTACCCTAATCTCAAAGTGTAAATGGGGTCCTGTGGAGTTTCCAGTACTGCCGACAGTACCAATTCTCTGTCCCTTTTGAACAGTATCTCCTGCTTTTACAAATACATCATGGAGGTGGGCATATACAGTGACATGGCCGTTATCATGGTAAATAACTACATATCTACCATATCCGCCACCTTCCCTATTGCCTAAAAATCCTCTATCAGTGGGGGCTCCTGACCTGCCTACAGCTATTATTACCTCTCCTCCATCGGCAGCCACTACATCTGCTGGTCTACCTATGTAGTTAGGAGAAGCTGGCCATCTGTTATGGGGTATACCAATGTCCACTCCCCAGTGCATGCCACCCCATCTAGGACCAAAGTGGGAGGTTATCCAAGCATATCCGAATTCTGGTACTGGCCATGCGTATTTTCCAGTGGTTTGCCCAGTATTTTGCTGTTGTCTCTTTCTTATCTCTTCTTCCATCTTCTTAATTTCTGCTTCTATTTCCTTAAGAGCTTCTTCCATTTGTTTGATATATGAATCTAGTCTATGCATCTGACTCTGTAATTTTCTGGCCAATGCATTTTGTTCTGCCATATTTTTTTCTATTTGAACTTGGACATCAAGGGCTTCTTCTTTTAATATTATAAGCCTTTGTCTCCTATTGACCTGTTCAATTCTCTCTTCTTCTAAAAAAGCTTTTTTCTCCTTAATTTCCTCTACTAAACGGACGTCATCTTCTATCATAGTCCTTAGGAAATTAAATCTTGTAATGAAATCTGAAAAGTTTGTCGCAGAAAGGAGAACTTCTAAATAACCAACACTTCCCCTTTGATAAAGGGCCCTCATCCTAGCTTCAAAATAGGCAGTTTGTTCTTCTAAATATCTTTCTGTTTCAGCAATTTCCTGTTCTTTTAACTGAATAAGAAGTTCAGTATTTTTGATTTCAGTATTAATTGAATCAACCCGTCTTCTTTGCTGGACTAATTCTTCTTCAATTTGGGCAATATTCCTTTGAATTTCCCTGATATTATCTTCTAGCTCTTTCTTTTCCCTTTCAGCCTCATTAATACCCCTCTGGACTTCCTTCAATTCATCCCTTTTTTCATCAAGTTGATTAGCCCAAGCTGGTAAAATAGCTGATAATGTTAGTATTAAAGAAAGTGCGATTATTAATATGACCTTTAGTTTCCCCATAGAAAACAATCTCCTCCTTCCCTTTTTTTATAATTTACACTTTCAAAAATCTCCTTAGTGAAATTCCACTACCTAAAGCACCTAAACCTAAACCAAGAACTGTTAAATACCTCACTAAAATAGGGAAAATTTGGTCAAGGGTAAGCAATGGAATTGTTATCATACTTTCAGGAATATTATTATAAACTGTTTCTAATGCATAGTTGTAGCCATAGTATAGGATTAATAAAGAAATACCTGTTCCAATTGCCCCTAACAATAATCCTTCAATAATAAATGGCCAGCGGATAAACCAATCTGTTGCACCAACGAATTTCATTATTGTGATTTCTTTCCTTCTCGCATAAACTGTAAGTTTAATTGTATTTGAAATTAAAAATACTGCCATAATAAACATAATAGTCATAAAGCTAAAACCAATCCACTGTATTAAATTTAGAGCGGTAAAGAGTTTTTCTACAACTTCTTGGCCATATTGGACATTATCAACAAAAGGTATATTTTCAATCCTTTGAGCAATATCTCCAACCTGTTCAGGATCTTCTAATGCTATCTCAAAACTTGCCGGCAAAGGATTTCTTTCATCAAAACCAGCAGTTATATCTTCATATTCCCCTAATATTTCCCGCAAACGTTGAAGGGCCTCTTCTTTAGAAACATAGCGGATTTCTTTTATACCTCGAATGGTTAACAGTTCATCCCTTACTAAATCTATATGTTGTTCTTCAGCTTCTAAATCCAGGTATGCAACAATTTCAACTTGGGACTTTAATTCATCAATCATCACTTGTAAATTACTATTGAAAATTATAAAAATACCTAAGACTAATAATGTGGCAAAGGTCACTCCTGCAGAAGCTATGGTCATCCAGCGATTTTTGGAAACCCCTAAGACAGCCTCTTTTGTAAAATAGAGGGCATTTCTAAAAATCATTGTTATAACCTCCCTTAACATCATCTCTGACTATTTTTCCATTTTTTACTCCGATTACCCTGTGGCGATATCTATCAACTATATCTCTGGCATGGGTGGCCATAACAATTGTAGTTCCCCTTAAATTAACTTTATTAAGTAAAGACATAATTTCTTCAGATGTTTCAGGGTCGAGATTACCCGTTGGTTCATCACAAACTAGTAAAGAGGGTTGGTTTACCAAAGCTCTGGCAATAGAAACCCGCTGCTGTTCTCCCCCTGATAATTGATGGGGATAATTTTTAATTTTATCTTGTAATCCAACAAATTCTAGGACTTGTAAGACTTTCTTTTTAATTTCCCGGCTCGGTGTATTAATTACCCTTAAGGCAAAGGCAACATTATCATAAACATTTTTTTCTGATAGCAAACGGAAATCTTGGAAAACAACTCCCATCTGCCTTCTCAGATATGGAATTTCCCTGTCTTTCATCATAGTGACATTGCGATTAAACATAAATAGCTGACCTTTTTTAATATCAACTTCTTTATAGATTGCTTTAAGTAAAGAGGATTTCCCTGCACCACTAGGTCCTACAATATATACAAATTCACCTTTATCTATTTTTAAATTAACATCTGTTAATGCATAAGTACCATTGGGATAACATATTGAAACATTTTGAAAAATTATCACAAAATTTCACTCCTCATTCTAAGTATATTTGGTGTAACTAAAAAATTGCTGCGTCAATTAAAGATAGAGGATCAATAAATTCTTTTTGACATTTATTATTTCGACACATTTCCTGTAATTCCTCTATAATAATTTTCAATTCAGCAATTTTTTTCTATATAAATATTAAAGCATTGAATTTCTTCCTTTACAATGGTAAAATCTTCTCAAGATTGTCACCAAAATACTATCTCCTGAGTTGACAATCCACCTTTCATAACTTATACTTTTGATACAATCTTAGTTTTCTTTTATGCTGGAAGTTTTTTTCTGATATATTTTGTGAACAGAGGTGCTATTGATGGATATCACTATAAAAGTACTAAAGATCCTATTAGAAAATCCCCACAAAAGACTATCTGGTCAATACATAAGTGAAAAATTAGGAGTTAGTAGAAACGCCGTTTGGAAAGCTGTAGAAATACTACGTAAAGAAGGTTACCAGATCGATGGGGTAACTAACAAAGGATATTCCTTAAAAAAAATCCCAACTGATATAAACAGCTATTACTTAGAACTTTCTTTAGGTAGTTTTTGGCAAAGGGTTATTGTAGAAAAAGAAGTCGAATCAACTAATAAGTTAATGAAAGAACTAGGAAATTCTTTGCCAGATAAAAGTGTGTTAATTGCCTCAAGACAATGGGGTGGCATCGGAAGATTAGGTAGGTCTTGGTCATCCCCAGAAGGGGGCCTGTGGTTTTCCCTTTTACTGAAACCCCAACTACCAATGGAAGAATTGCCCTTAATAACCTTGACGATGGCTGCTGCTATGTGGGAAGGACTATATAATCATCTAGGTATTGAGGTAAAAATCAAGTGGCCTAATGATATCATCTGGGATGGAAAAAAACTGGCCGGCATTTTAACGGGTGTGAAAGGGGATATGGATAAAGTAGATTACCTCATTGTTGGAATAGGGATAAATGTAAATAACCCTATACATCCTGAACTGAAAGGTATAGGGTTATCTCTAAAGGATGTAGTCAAAAAAGAAGTAAATCTTAACTATTTACTGATAGAAATTTTAAATTGTATCCAAAAATATTACCAGTTATTTTTAACTGACAAAAGGGAAGATATTTTAATCATAAACAAAGAACAGTCCACACTTTTAGGAAAAAGAATTATAATTTCTAGCTTTAAAGGAAAAGAAGAAGGTTTTGCCAAAGATATCGGCAATGATGGCAGCCTAATTATTGAAGATGACAATAAACAGATTAGGAAGGTGTTTAGTGGTGATGTTTCCCTCAAAGAATGGTATAAAAATTCTAATACTAACTAGCTTCTTTGCAATTTTAACGTATATAGGGGCATTAATTCAAGTTCCTATGTATCCTGCTCCCATAAGTTTACAAACCCTTTTTGTAATGTTTGCTGGACTCCTTTTAGGTAGCAAATATGGCGTGTTAAGTCAATTACTCTATATTTTTTTAGGTCTTTTAGGACTTCCTATCTTTACCGGAGGTGGAGGAATAGGCTATGTTCTAACTCCAACCTTTGGGTTTATCATCGGTTTCCTTCCTTTAGCCTATTTTTCAGGATTTGCTAAGGGAAATAATTTTAAGGTTATTTCAATGTTATTATTAGGGAATCTAATTCTCTACTGTATTGGAATTACCTATCTTTGGTTTATATTAAACAAAATAGCTGGTAATGATTTAAGTTTAATCACCCTTTTAAAAGGAATGACCATTTACCTCCCTGGTGACCTATTGAAAATTTTTATTACAATTCCTATAGCATTAAAGATTAGAAAAAGACTTAATATATAAACTAAAGGAGGCGAATCTGCCTCCTTGTCTTATTTTCTACCTATAACTTTTTTTACTTTTTCTACAATATTATCTGGAGTTAAACGGTATTTTTTAAGTAAAGCATCGGGAGTTCCCGATTCACCGAAAGTATCCTCAACTCCGACAAATTCTACTGGTACTGGTTGATGTTGAGCTAATACTTCACAAACAGCACTACCTAATCCACCAAAAATGTTGTGTTCTTCTGCAGTAACAACGGCACCGGTTTTTGCTGCCGATTTAATCAGCAAATCTTTATCAATAGGCTTGATAGTATGGATATTAATTACTTCTACACTAATCCCTTCTTTTTCTAAAATTTCTGCCCCTTCTAAACTTTGACTTACCATTATTCCTGTAGCAACTATTGTTACATCATTACCTTCTTTTAAAACTACACCTTTTCCAATTTGGAAATTATAAGTTTCATCATTGATCACAGGAACTCCAGCTCTACCTAATCTTATGTATACAGGCCCTTCCATTTCTGCAGCAGCTTTTACCGCCTTTTCAGTTTCTGGACCATCGGCTGGAACTATTACAGTCATATTGGGTATAGCTCGCATTAAAGCTATATCTTCTAAAGCTTGATGGGTTGCTCCATCTTCACCAACTGTTAAACCAGCATGGGTAGCAGCTATTTTAACATTTAATTTAGGATAAGCAATTGAATTCCTTATTTGATCATAGGCCCTGCCAGTAGCAAAAATTGCAAAGGTAGAAGTAAAGGGAATTTTACCTGCTGTAGCTAACCCCGCAGCTGTTCCCATTAAATCAGCTTCTGCTATCCCTACGTTAAAAAATCTTTCAGGAAACTCTTTATAAAAATTTGCGGTTTTCGTAGATTTTGATAAATCAGCATCTAATACCACAATATCTTTATTATTCCTTCCTAACTCCACTAAAGCCTTACCATATGCATCCCTAGTAGCTATTTTAGTCATCTATCTTACCTCCTTACTCTAGTTCTTTTAAGGCTTGTTGCAATTGTTCTTCACTAGGTGCTGTGCCATGCCACTCTGCTTTGTTTTCCATAAAGGAAACCCCTTTACCTTTTACAGTTTTAGCAATGATTATTGAAGGTTTGCCTTTAGTATTTTTAGCATTTTCGATAGCTGCCAATATTTCATCATAATTATGGCCATCGATAACCTGTACATGCCAGTTAAAAGCTTCCCATTTTTTATCTAGTGGTGTTACACCCATTACATCTTCAACATCACCATCAATTTGTAGACCATTGTAATCTAAGAAAGCAATAACATTATCTAACTTGTAATGGGCAGCAGTCATGGCAGCTTCCCACACTTGTCCTTCTTGAACTTCTCCATCACCTAGCAATACGTAAACATAATATGGGCTGTTATCTAACTTCCCTGCTAAAGCCATACCATTGGCTACTGATAACCCTTGCCCAAGAGAACCTGAAGTCATATCCACTCCAGGGATAGCTTTCATATCGGGATGACCTTGTAATAATGAATCGATTTTTCTAAAACCTTTCATTTCTTCCTTAGGGAAAAAGCCCCGCTCTGCTAAAACACCATAAAGAACTGGTGAGGCATGGCCTTTACTTAACACAAAGCGATCCCTATCTTTTTTGTGTGGATTTTGAGGATCAATGTTCATTACATGGAAATATAGAGCTGTTAGAATTTCTACAGCTGATAATGAACCTCCTGGATGACCAGATTTCCCTGCAGTAACCATTTCTAAGATATTTCTCCTCACTTGTTTAGCAATTACCTTTAGATTTTCCACAATTTTTACCTCCTTTAAAAATTATTCTATACTGGAAAAACCTTCACCTAAAGCTTCAGTGACATCACTAACAACTACAAATGCTTTCTTATCTACTTCATAGACGATTTCCTTAAGTTTAGCAATTTCCATTTGACTTACTACACAAAAAAGGATATCCCTTTTTTCACCGGTATAAACTCCTTTACCTTTTAAGCTTGTGGCGCCTCGGTTTAATTTATACAAAATAGCTTCACTAATTTCTTGGGGGTTATTAGAAATGATGTAAGCCATCTTAGAAACCCTAAAACCTTGTTGTGTCAAATCAATTACTTTACCGGTTACATAAACAGAAATTAGTGCATACATGGCAAGTTCTGCATTAAATACCATTCCAGCAAAAGCAATTACTAAAAAGTCAATAATTAAAATTGATTGTCCTACAGTGAAACCAAAAAATTTGTTTAATAGCTGCCCAGCTAAAGCCGTTCCCCCTGTAGATCCACCGGCTCTAAATATAATGCCTAAACCTACTCCCATCAATACGCCTCCGAAGATGGTAGCTAATAAAAGGTCTTCGGTAAAAACAGGGGTCCATTCTGTAAAAGCGATCAATGCAGGTAATAAATAAGTTCCCACTAAACTTTTTACACCAAACTTTTTACCTAAATAAACGACCCCAGCAATAAATAGGGGAATATTCACAACTACTATAGTGATACTTACCGGTAAACCGAATAAGTAATAAAGGACTGTTGCTAAACCACTTACTCCCCCTGCAGCTATTTTATTGGGGATAAGTAAACCATTTAAACTTATTGCCATTATAAAGCATCCGATTACTATCATCGTATACTCTTTAATTAAACGCATTATTTCACCCCTTATCTTACTATTTTTCCTGTAATATTTAAGTAACCTTCTTTTACATCAATATTTTCTATTTGAATACTAGTTAATTGTCCAAAATCTAACCTAAATTCATAACCCTTTAGAAAATCTATTACTTGTTGTTCAAATCCAGGTAGGTTAATTATTACCTCTTGAACCTCGAAAAACACTTCATTATTAGCTTTTACTTCAAAAAAACCTTTAATACTAGCTTCTAATGTTATAAAAAAGAGATTTACAGGTAATGAAATACTTCCTTGACCTTCTGAAAGAATAATATTTAATTCGCTACCCCAATTGTTTTTAATATAATAATTTAATTCTTCTTCACTAACTATCCCAGAAAATCTAAAGTCACCGCTATTTAAACCTAAGTCACTGAATGTAATAAATAGTTTTTCAAAGGTTAGGCCTGCATTATATTCCTCAATAACAATATTACCGGTTAATTCCCCTTTAAGCAAGGATAGAATAAAAGGTCTTGGGGAAGTAATAATTATTTGATAATCCTCAACACCTACTTTACCAAGTTCCTTCCCTGTATAAAGGTCCAATAAATAAGGTGTAGCTATTTCTAAAACAACTAGTAATAAAAGACAAAGGATTATTAAACTTAAAAATATTTTTTTATACATTTTTTTCTACCACCAAACTTTTTAAATAACCGTCAATAAACTTATCGATATCTCCATCTAAAACCCCTTGGGCGTTGGCCACTTCAACATTTGTTCTGTGATCTTTAACCAAACTATAGGGATGGAAGACATAAGTTCTTATTTGACTTCCCCAGCCTATTTCCTTTTGCTCTCCCCTTATTTTCTCTAACTCCTTTTGCTGTTCTAACCGCTGCTTTTCCGCCAATTTTGCAGCCAGAATTTTTAAAGCTGCGGCTTTATTGGAGTGTTGGGATCTTTCATTTTGACATTGTACTACTATCCCTGTAGGAAGGTGGGTAATCCTAACGGCAGAGTCAGTTTTATTAACATGCTGACCTCCCGCTCCACTGGCTCTATAAGTATCTACTTTGATTTCATCAGGGGATATCTTTATTTCTTCTCCCTCTTCCATTTCCGGCAAAACATCTACCGAGGCAAAGGAAGTGTGCCTTCTGCCAGAAGAATCAAAGGGAGATATTCTAATTAATCGATGGACACCCTTTTCCCCTTTTAGATATCCAAAGGCATTTTTCCCTTTAACTAATATTGTAACACTTTTAAGTCCAGCTTCTATATCTGGTAAATAATCTAAAATTTCTACGGTATAACCTCTTTTTTCTGCCCATCTCGTATACATCCTATAAAGCATCTGGGCCCAATCATAAGACTCCAATCCACCTGCTCCAGGGTGTAGTGATAAAATAGCATTATTACCGTCATATTTCCCAGACAATAATAGGCTTAATTCTAGATTTTCTAAGTCTTTTTCTAAACCTTGAACACTTTCTTCTAACTCTCTAAGGAGCTGGGGATCTTCTTCTAATTCTAACAAATCTAGGAGTTCTTTACCGGTTGTTAGGATTCCCTCAAGTTTTGTAAATTTATTAACAACATCTTTTAATTCCGATATTTTACTTAATATTTGAGAGGATTTTTCCCTATCTTCCCAAAAATCCGGTCGAGCCATTTCTTCTTCTAAACGGAGAATTTCCTCCTTCTTACCCTCTACATCAAAGGGAAACACCCAATTCTACTAGTCTATTCTCCATTTCCCGAAATTTACTTTTCAGTTCTGGAAACATTTTTATCACACTCCTTAAACAAATTCAGTGGCTAATGGAACCATTAGCCACAGCATTTTTTGTATTTCTTGCCACTTCCACATGGACAAGGATCGTTTCTCCCCACTTTATTAGTTTTAACAGGGGTTTGTTTTACATTACTTTCTGAACCGGCAGCAGAAGTTTCCTTAGCTACTGCCACCGCCCGTCTTACTGGTGTGGAAGTTATCTGAACCCTAAAGATCAATCTAGCCACTTCTTCTTGAATACTTTCTATCATTGCTTGGAACATATTATATGCTTCAAATTTATACTCAATTAACGGATCCTTTTGACCAAAGGCCCGCAAACCAATGCCTTGCCTTAAATCATCCATAGCACTGATTTGGTCCATCCACTTTCTGTCAACTGTCCTTAAGACAATTACCCTTTCTAGCTCTTCCATCAGTTCTTTTAACTCTTCTTTCCGTTTCCGGTAGTTTTCTCTAACCTTTTCTTTAAAGAGTTCTAAAATTTCTTCCCTGTGTAAACCCTGTAAATTCTCTAAAGAAACATCATCTGGAAGTAAATAAGTGGATTCAGCATATTCAAGTAATCCCTTTAAATCGTAGTCTTCAGGGTATAATTCTTCATGGGCAAAAAGATCTACAGATCTTTCGATTACTTTATCGATCATGCCGATAATTTTATCTTCTAATTTCTCTCCAAGGAGTACTTCTTTCCTTTGTCTGTAAATTACTTCCCTTTGTTGATTCATTACATCGTCATATTGAAGAACATGCTTCCTTATATCAAAGTTTCTAGCTTCTACCCTTTTTTGAGCATTTTCAATTGTTTTACTGAGGAGAGGATGTTCAATTGGAGTATTATCATCCATCCCCAATTTATCCATCATCCCCATAATTTTCTCTGAACCAAAAAGTCGCATCAAATCGTCTTCAAGGGAGATATAAAATTGGGATACCCCTGGGTCTCCTTGACGACCAGCCCTACCCCTTAACTGATTGTCAATCCTTCTAGACTCATGCCTTTCGGTACCTATAATGTAAAGTCCACCTAACTCCTTTACACCTTCCCCAAGGACAATATCGGTACCCCTACCAGCCATATTGGTAGCAATAGTGACAGCCCCCCTTTGTCCCGCTTGGGCAACAATTTCCGCTTCCTTTTCATGATATTTTGCATTTAACACAGTATGGGGAATACCCTTCCTCTTTAACATTTCAGAAAGGAGTTCAGACTTTTCTATACTTATGGTACCAACAAGGACAGGCTGTCCTTTGCGATAACATTCTTCAACTTGCCTAATTACAGCTTGAAATTTACCTTTTTCTGTACGATAAACAACATCAGGTAAATCTATTCTAATCATTGGCAAATTAGTAGGAATAACTACTACATCTAAACCGTAAATTTTACGAAACTCTTCTTCTTCTGTTAAAGCAGTACCGGTCATTCCTGCTAGTTTTTTATACATTCTGAAGTAATTTTGATAAGTGATTGAAGCTAAAGTTTGACTTTCCCTTTCAATTTTAACCCCTTCTTTAGCTTCAATAGCTTGGTGTAAACCATTGCTATACCTTCTACCGTGCATTAAACGGCCGGTAAATTCATCGACAATTATAACTTGATTGTTTTGTACTACATAATCCCTATCCCGTTTCATTAATACATGGGCTCTCAGGGCTTGGTTGATATGATGGGATATTTCCATATTTTCATCATCATAAAGGTTTTCAATACCTAACTGTTTTTCTACTTCTCTAATACCCTCTTCAGTGAGGACTACAGTATTAGCCTTTTCATCTACAGAATAATGGACTTCATTTTTTAGTTTAGGTATTAATTTAGCATAACGGTAGTACATACTGATATCTTGTTCTACTTGTCCTGAGATAATTAATGGAGTCCTTGCTTCATCTATTAAGATACTATCTACTTCGTCAATAATTGCATAGTGAAGATCCCTTTGTACAAGGTCTTCTTTGTATAATGCCATATTATCCCTTAAATAATCAAAGCCAAATTCATTATTAGTACCATAGGTAATATCACAGGCATAGGCTTCTCTTCTTTCACTAGAGCTCATGCCATGGACAATTAATCCTACTTTTAGCCCTAAAAATTCATAGATTTTACCCATCCACTGACTGTCCCTAGTGGCAAGGTAGTCATTGACAGTAACTACATGGACACCTTTTCCTTCTAGGGCATTTAAATAGGCCGGTAAAGTGGCAACTAAAGTTTTACCTTCACCGGTTTTCATTTCCGCTATTCTACCTTGATGTAGTACAATACCACCTAGTATTTGTACATCAAAGTGGCGCATACCTAAGGTTCTAACTGCCCCTTCCCTGACTACAGCAAAGGCTTCTGGCAAAATATCATCAAGGGTTTCCCCTTTTGCCAATCTATCTTTAAACTCAGCGGTCTTGTTTCGTAATTGTTCATCAGACAATTTTTTAATCTCTTCTTCAAAGCCATTGACAACATCGACGATTTTACTTAAACGCTTAATTTCTCTATCGTTATATGATCCAAAGATCTTAGATATTAATCCAATCATTTTTCAACCCCCTGAACCTATTCTGTTACTAAGGGAAAGTTTCCCCAAAATTTTCTATTATTTTATTTTAACACTTCCCCATAAAAAAAACAACTAAATTAGTTCTCTATCCCCTTTAGATATTGTTGATAATCGGAAAAGTAATTGAAGTTTTTGATAAACTCTAAATCTGGATCGATTTTTTTAAGTTCTATCTCTGGAATATAGTATGTATTAAATTCATCGAGTATAATTTTAATTTTATGTAAGTCTTGAAGTAAAGTCTCTTTCACTCTAGGGAGAATTTTTTTGCTATATATCCCGTAAAGGGGTTGAAAACGACCATTGGCTATAGGAACTACAATATCCCCTTTATCCCTTTGACTGATTATGTATTCCACCACTTTGGGATTAACTAGGGGGGTATCACAACCTATGATAAAGGTTTGGGGATTTTTACTGTAATATAAAGCACTGTATACCCCTAATAAAGAACTTTTAGTACTGATTTGTAAAGGGTCATTATAGTAATTTACCCCAAAAACTTTGGTATTTTGCAAACCATTATCTATTACATTAATATTGGCAAAGAGTGGACCAATAGTAGAAATAATATGATCTACAAAGGATTTACCTTCTATAGTAAGATTACCTTTATGTAAACCCATTCGGGTAGAACCACCACCAGCTAATATTGCTAAATCTAAGTCTTTGTACATTTTCCATCACCTGATTTTTTTAAATTAATTATATCACAAATTTACCATAAAAAGAATAAAGGCTGTGGTAATTAAACATTCTAACAAAGTTCTGCGTCGAGATTTAAGGCTTCTATCTAAAAGGAAGAAGGAATTTTTCCCCTTCTTCCTTTTATCTAATCAGCTCTTAAATCTATCTCCTCAACTTAATCGTATCTTTGTTTAATTACCACAGCTGATGATGACTTTGTCTATATTTTGTCTTCAGTCTGACATGGTTAAAACTATAACCATGTTTTAGTAGTTTTTACATTTTTGAAGGAATAATAATTGCTGCTATAATATAAGCTATGAGTCCGCCTCCCGCCATTAAGGCGAAAAATACCCACAATAGTCTAACTATTGTAGGGTCGATGTTAAAATACTCTGCAATACCACCACACACCCCTGCTATCATTTTATTGCTTTGGGAACGATAAAGCCTTTTTTCCATATTTTCTCCCTCCTAAAATTTCCTTTAATAATTATTTCTTGCTAAAAATAAGATATACACCTAAAAGGATTAATATACCAGGAAAAGCATATCGGGCATAATAAAAGAATAATCTATAATTTATCCGATATAACCAAGATAAATCTACGAAGTTTTTACTTAGCCAGAAACCTCCGATTAAGATTAACAATAAACCAAAAACTTTAGACCCAGCTGAACTTTTACCCTCTTTTACTTCATAAACTTCTTTTTCCACACATTCAGCACTCTCTACATCTCCAGATTCTTTATACCCTTTAGGTGCCTGGGGCATAATGATGGCAGCAATAATATAAGCTATCAGTCCACCTCCTGAAGTGGTAGCAGCAATTAGTACCCAAAGTAGTCGGATTAACACCGGATCTATTCCTAGATATTCACCGATACCTCCACATACCCCACTTATCACCACATCTTTTCTGGAGCGATACAATTTTTTCTCCATAAATATCACCTTCCTCAAAAAACCCAGTGCCTGAGCACTGGGCAGTTTTTAATATTGAGGCTCAATTAAGCCATAATCCCCATTTTTCCTACGATATACTACGTTAATATCGTCGGTTTCACCATTTACAAAAACGAAGAAATCGTGGCCTAATAAATCCATCTGTAAAATAGCCTCATCTACAACCATGGGTTTCATATTAAATTTTTTCACCCTGACAACCTTTGGTTCATCTAAATCTTCTTCCACTTTTATAGTAGAATCTCCCATAAAGTCTTTAATACTTTCTTGACGGGCTTTTCTGTTTACCCGGGTTTTATATTTCCTAGTTTGCCTTTCTAACTTTTCTATTACCATGTCTATAGAGGCATACATATCTTGTGATTCTTCCTCTGCCCTTAACAATAATCCACCGTTTAGTAACACCGTCACCTCTACGATATGGGAATCTTTTGTTACACTTAAAGTAACTTGAGCTTCTGTATTTTCATCAAAATACTTTTCTAGCTTGCCAATCCTCTTTTCTACATGTTGCCTTAATCCTTCTGTTACTGGAATGTTTTTTCCCCTTGTGATAATCTTCATAGATACCTCAACTCCTTTTGTTAGGTGTTAATTAATAATATTCCCCATTAATTCGAAAAATCCTTCTATTCTTTACAAAATAAAAGGATTTTTCTAAAATATTTTATTCTTCTTTTATAATTTTTAATCCAATTTCTTTTTACTTTGATCTAACATTTCTTTCCATGTATCTCTAAGACCAGTGATAATAGATAGTCCTTCTTTTATCTCCCTTTGATCATATTTAGCACTGCCTGTTATTAACCTATGTATTACAAAATCATATAAAGAGCTCAAGTTTTTTGTAATCTCTCCACCCTCTGGCTTTAAATTTACCATTAACTCAGTTACTATATCCAGTGCTTTATCAATTTTTTGGCGAAACTCTTGTTTCTCCCCTTTATCTAGATGCTCCAACCCATTGTTAATATTTTTGATTGCACCATTGTATAACATTAAAACCAGTTCCCCCGGTGAAGCAGTTTGAATTTGAGTTTGTCGGTATTGTTGATATGGATTGTTAAGCATTTTTACCCCTCCAGTTTTTCTATTATAAAATCATTATACTCTATATATCGGTTGTATGGAAGTAAACTTAATAAGATTTTAATTTTTAATACCTAAAATCATCTTCCATGATGTTTTTGATCATTTCTAGTTTCGCAGATTTATAAAGTTCTTTCCCCACCCCTTTTACAAAGGGATTTACGTAATTAAACTGCCATTCTCGGTAAGCTAAATTGGCAAATAAAATTGTATTGCGAATAGTTCTCTCCCGTTGAATAGTATCTATTTTCTTGCCGTCAACAAGAATGATTTGGGCAAACTTGTCCTTTTCCAAAACATCCTCAATACAAAAGTAGTTAAAATAACCAGTAGCGCAATCCCGAGGTACAACGGGCTTTCTAACCCTAATAGGAACAAACAATAATTCAGGATTCAAGGGCAATGGCACAGTATTTCTAATATTCAATTTAAGTCTGACAAATTTTTTTAATCCCCCCAAATCAACGGCTAAAAGGGCAGCTAAGTCAGCTACTATTTTTTTACTATCCCGTTTATCTAACAATACTTCACCTTTTTTTAAGTGAATTTGACTGGCAATTCCCCTACCTGGTAAATAAATTGGGATAATCGCTGCAATTTCCCTTATTATCTTCCCTAAGTCGTTCTTCTTCATTTTTTTCCTCCTCCCTTATCTCACACACAGCTTATTTTTAATCTTTATAATATATTTTAATCGAACATATGTTCTATTGCAAGGGAAAAATAAAAATCTTCCCCTTTTAGGAAGACTTTTTATTTTAACGTTGATCAGATAAATAATTACCGTGTACATAGGCTACCCTGCCTAGATAGTCAACCCTATACCAACCATTGTTAACTTGACCGGTAATTATTACTTCTTGTCCTGGACTAAAACTACCAACCCTTTCACTATCTGTTGTAGCATCAGCCCTGACGTTTAAAGAGACAGTGGATTTGAGGCATTTCTTCCTCTTCTTCATTTTCTTCATCTATATCATCTGTTTCATCTTCAACAATATCTCCTTTATTCCTTTCAATTGATGGAGGTTCTAAGTGATATTGCCCTGGTTTTACCCTACTACTTTGTACCCATTTTTGATTACCAATAACTATCCCTATTAAGGTGAATACAAGAAATATAATTAAAAAAATCGTAAGTTTAGGACGCTCCACAAATATATCCCTCCAAAACTTAGTAAATAATACTAAACATAATATACTTTATTTCGACAAAGATCTGGATAATCCTTTAAAAAAAAGAAAAAAGACCTCAAAAAAGGTCTAAAAAAGTCTAACTTCCCTTTAAAATATGGATAATATCTTTTACATAATCTTCTATTAATAGTTCTTGATAACCACAATATCCCTTATCCAACATTTCTTTAACCAATGGAGCCAATTCCTTAGAAGTAATTCCCTCTAACTTTTTCCGTCTATTATCGTCATACTTATTGTTTGATATAGAAATTCTATAATTATCTATATCATATCTCCAAAAGACCAGTTTTTCTCCATATCTCTTTTTCAATTTTTCTGCTATTTGTAAGCCCTCTGGATCAAAATCCCCTGCATAATATATCCTTTCAAGATTTGCCACCCCTTTATCTAAAAAGACCAAAGATGCTAATTTTAATTGACCAGATGAACATAATAGTGAGGGTTTAACCTTTTGAGTTTTTACAAAAACTTCACTAAAAACGGAAGGATTTTCAAATACAAAAATAACTTTATTTTGACAATAGATTTCTTCTATCGAAGATAAATTCCAAAGGTTAAGGTGGATAGGTTCGTTATTTTCTACAAAACCGGCTATCCCATGGTGTATTCCATAGGCAGTAATAGCTTGTATGTTCCCACAAACTGTGTAATTTGAAATTTCATCCTTTAGCAATCCAAAACAATACAACAATTCCTTTTTTTCTTCACTATTTTCTGGGAAGGGGACACCCTTAAAATATCCCAAACCATATAGGAGCAATTGGCCTCCCAAAGTATTTTCATCGAAAAAATGGGGATCCTTTGTCAACTTAGAAGAAAAAATCGCCAACCTTTCTAAGCTTCTAAAGTCATGCAAATAATTTAGTCCTTCTATTACTTTTTCTAAAACAATGGTTAAATTGTTCTTATCCCCTTCATATTCCTTTATTATCCTTTGATAACCATAGCCTTTATTTTCTAAGGCTTTAGCCAACCAGTTTCCTCCAGGGGTTTGGGAAAATTTGTCTAAAATCCCTTGAAAAAACCCCTCCTTTTCCTCTAGTTTAAGCCTCTGAATTTCCTTTTTTGTCTGCAAATTATTGTTAAAATACAATTTTAATACTCTCTCAAAATTACAATTACTAAATCTTGTATTACTAAAAACCTTTAAAAACTTCTTAACAGATATTTTAGCGTCTTTAACATCTAAATACTTAATATCTATTTTACACAATAGGTCCTTTTCTTCTTCATTAAGATTATTTAAATAGATACTGCCACCAACTACACCTAAAGACTGATATCTATTTCTTATCTCCTCCATAAATCTAGAATACCTTTTATGATTATTCCGTAAAAAATCCGCCATTTCTTGCTCTAGATCAAGTATTTTTTCTTCATCCATTTAAATCACCTATCATTTTTATAGATTTTTAAGTTCCAATTGGTTTCCTCTCCAAAGGTAATGGGTAACACAAACATATTCAGAGTTATCTGGCCTCTCTATCTGGGCAATAGCTAAATTATCAACAGTATCATAAGTTCCCCATAAAACCTGGGAATTTAAAACATAATCTAATTCCATTTCCTTCAATACCCTGAACATATCCCTAATATTTTCTTCATCTACACCAGCAAAGGCTTCATCTAGTGCCACAATCCTCGGGCAATCCTTTTTAGCCATATCATAACGGGAATAAACAGCAGTAAACAAAGGTACATACATTGCCATCGCCTTTTCTCCACCACTTAATTGATAAAAGGCATTGTTGGTCAGTTCCTTTTCCCTCTCTCCTTCTTTACTACTATAAAGTTTAAATTCATACCACTTCCGGTAATCTAAAATTTCTTTGATAACTGTAAAATAATTTTTCCTTTCACCTTCTTCACTTTCCCGTAGAATTTCCCTTACCCTCGATGAAAAGTGTTTTGACAGGTGTTCAATATCTTTCTGTTCAACTACTTCTTTTTCCAAAATTTCAATCAACCGTTTTGTATCTAACTGAAATTCATTATCAGCCCTTTTAGGTACCCATTTTAAACTTAATTTTAAAGTACTAGAAGTATTCATAGAATCCATAATCCCATTCATTTTTTTAATCCAATTCTTCGATTGACGGATTTTAGCACTAACCTTACGGGAAACGGTTTTAATTAAAATCTCTCTAAAAAATTCCTTCTCTTTATCTTCCAAAAGTAATTTATTTTCTTCTAATTCTTCACTTATCCTTTCTTTCAACAAAAATAGATCTACTTCTTTACCATCAACCCTAAAGCGATAATCCATCCTCTCAGCATCAAAATACAGTTGTTGATATTTAAAATATTGAGAATCTTCGTCAGCTTCTTTGTGGAAAAATTCTATTTTGGTAAGTTTAGGGAAATAATCCCGTAAAACTCCATTATACCTCGAAAAACTTCCATAGAGATTGCTTTCATAATCATTTTTAGATTTTTTAGCAGTAAATTCAAAATTCCTTTCAATTTCCTCTGCTAAATTGTGTATATCTTTGAACCTTTCCTTAGAAAAAATATATCCTAACTCCACTTCTTTTGCGAAAATATCCCGATAAACTTCTAGGATTTTCTCTTCATTGTTCATTTTTACTTTTATCTCTTCAATCCGCCTATAATTATTTTTAACCCTTTCTTCTAACCCGGCAATTTCCCTAGTATACTTTTCAATTTCACTAGGATTTCTTTCTTTTATTTTATAGCACCTGTCTAGTTCTTCTTGTACCTCTTCATAACCTAATTCCCTTAACCGCTCCTCACAAGCCTGTTTTCTGTTTTCCCTATCTTTAATAAACCTGTTTTTTCTATCTAACTCCCCTAAAATCCTGTCTATATCCTCTTCTAAACCCCTTATAGTTTCTTCAGCCATAACTAATAAATCCTCTAAAACCTCTTTATTATTAACTAAAGATTCTAAGCGATTTAAAGCAGAGATATATCTTTCTATTCCCTGTTCTCCCCGAAGATATCCTTCATAGTTTTTTTCTAGTGCTAATCCTTCTGTAGCGGTGTATACTTCTTTTTTAACTTCTTCCAATTCACTTAACAACACTTCTTTTTCTGCCAAAACCTTAGTTAGTTCCCTTTGCAAGTCCCTTAATGCTGCCGTTGCTTCATCGACAATCTCCATTCCTTTTAAAATATCAAGACTTGAAGGGTAATTTTTTAATTCTCTCTCTATCCTTTCTATTTCATATTTTAAAGTCCTGATTTTTTCTTCTTCTTCCAAAATCAATCCTTTTATTTTATCTATTTCCCCTTTTAATAAAGAGATTTTCTCTAAACGATATTTTTTCCTAGCAGATTCCCCTATATATTTTACAGAATAATTTTCTGCAACTTTACCTTTAATAATCCCAATTCCATAGTTACCCTTTTCATCTAAATATGTTGTTCCACTTTCATCTAATTGGATGCTCTGTAACACTAAATCGATATCTTCATAAGTTATTTCTCCAATGGCAGTTTGATCAACCTTTAAATATTGGCTTAAGTTATGACTTAAAAAAGCCGGCTGAGGAAACAAATATTTATCCCTTCCCCCTTTATCGGCAGTTAGGATCTCTTCTTTATATTTTTCTGGAATAATTAAAGCATCTAAAAGCCCCATATCCAAAAGGGCTACTTCTATTTTCCCTCGAACTTCTTCACTAACATTGGGAAGAAAATCCACAGCTTTATACAGTGGCAAATATGGTATATTTAGCCTTTCTAAAAGCTCTCTATTTTTTTCGACTTCTTCATCTTTAGGAAATTCTATTTCTTTAGCTTCTTCAAGTTCTTTAATTTTCCTTTGTAATTCAGAAATATTATTCAAAAACTCCTCAATTTTAAGTTTGCATCCTTCTATTTTCCCTTGTCTTACCCCTTTTAACCTATGGTATAGATTTACTACACCATCTTTTAATGTAGCTAAATCATCTCTTCTTTCTAAAGAAAAAACTAAACTAGAAATACTTTGAAATTCTTTGTCATCTAATATCATATATTCATTGTTTCTACTCCATTTAACAACATTTTCTACGTATTCTTCTTTAATAACTGTTAAATATTCTTCAGATTCCCTGACTTTATTTTGGGCACCTTTAACTTCCCTTTCCAGCTTATCTTCTTTTTGTAAAACCTTTTCTAACTCAGCTTTCTTAAGTTTAAATTTTTCTAAAACTTCTTTACCTTTTTTAATCTTATCCCGGTGTTTTTCTGCCCCTTCTCCCATCAATTTTATATTAAGATCTTCTCTAAAAAGTTGATGCCCTCCATAACAACATTCTTCTGCATAATCATCCATCTCTTGAAGAGTTTTATCTATATCTTCAGCTATTAACTGAAATTTAGCAAAATTTTTTTCCCTTTCACCTTCCTTTTCCTTTAATCTACCTTTTTTTGTATCTAATTCATCATTTTTTACTTTTTTCTCCCGATACCCTTCAGCCAACTCAGCCTTTATCTCCTCTAACTCATCCCGAATATTTTTTATATCACTTCGGGAAAACTCCTTTAACTTCTGTTCTGCCAATTCTAATTGATCTTTTAATTCTTGTAATTTTACCCTAGATACCCTTACTTCCCCTTGTTCTTTTTCTACTAATTCCAAAAGATTCCTTTGTTCCTTTTTTATCTTTTCTATTTCCCGATATTTTTCTAAATACTTTTTCCCTTTATCATAAATAATAAACTGATTATATTTTTCATATGGCTCTCCTAAACTTTTTAAAGCCTTTAAAGCTTCCTCTAAATCTTTAATCCGCCCTTGAATATTATCCATATTTTCCATAGCTTCAGACATTGGTCGTAAATCATCTTCAGTCAGCTGCCTCAAGGAGTTTTCTAAAATACCGTAAATAGTAGTTGGTTTAAAGTCCTTAGAAAGTTTAGGGCTACGGATATTAATCAAAAGATCCATTAACTCATCGAAGTTTTCCAGATCACTATAGCCATACAAAAATTCGTTGACTTTCCTTTTATACTCTGTTTGAGATTCTGTATAAAAATCCCCTTCACTTAAACGATTTCTCAGTTCCCTTTTTGTTAAAGGAATTTTTTCATAACCTTTGTCAATATAAAGATAAAAATCCTTTTTCACCCTTTTACCATCGGTAATAATAAAATACCAAGAATCTAATGGTTTACCTTTAACAGCCTTTAATCCCATGCCAAAGGTTAAGTACCTATCCCCTTTTTTAAACTCGGCATAAAGGTAGGCGGTCCTTTCATTTTCCCCTTCTTTCATTAAAAGATAATTTTCTATCCTCCTTGCAGAAGTCCCAAAGGGGTCAATCCTCTCTGGCCGTTTATTACCATCTAAAAGGAGAGGTATAAAACTTTGCATTGTTACCGATTTCCCTGAACCATTGGCACCTCTTAGGAGGAGTTTGCCATTTTCCAATTCAAATTCCTCTTCGTCATAATACCAAAAGTTTACTAAACCCAATTTATTTAACAACCATCTATCCCCCATTTTTCTACTCCTCCTTTTCCAAATAATCTTCAGGATAATCCCCCATTACCTTACCTATCAAAGGTTTTACATAAATTTTATCCCCTGTTTTTTCCAGCATATTAAATCCCTTCATAAACTCTAAGATTTCACTGACCAAATAATCTAGTTTTCCTTCCCGGTATTCTTTACTCCAACCTCTATCTTTATCTTTTTTTAGCCTTTTGATAATCTCCCAAAATTCTTCCTTGTCAATACAAATCCATGAATTTTCAGCTAAAACTAATTCTCCCCTTTTCAATAATTCCAACAATCTTTTGTTTAGAAGTAGTACTATATCGGAAATCCCAGTAGAGTTGGGAAAACTATCTTTAATCCTCTCTCCTTCATCTAATACCACTAAAGCTCCTTCCCTATGAACATGTAACTTCCAATCTAAATACTTTGCCAAATCTTCCTCTATCCTGGATTTATAGTTTTTAATATAACCAAAGTCTTGATCCTCCGACCCGTAATTATACATAACTGGGTTCAATACCAAAGTTCGGTAAACCCTATGTCTACGGAAAATCCCCCGCTGTTCATCTACCGAATCTGGGGCAAAGTTTAGGAGATCCTCTAAATTTTTAGCAAAGGAAATATCTACAGGAAAGGTTCTGACTATATACTTAGAAATTCCGGTATTTTCATAAAGGACCTCTGCCCCTTCACTATCGGCAAAATCCTGTTCTTGTCCGTCAGTCACTTTGATCAGCTTTAAATTTTGGGCAAACTTTAAGACTCTAATCAACGACCTCCTGTTGGAATAGATCGTCCAATCTATCCTTTCTAAATCAAAATTACCGTTAATATAGTCAATTAAACTGGATAAAACAAACTGTTCCTCTTTCCCTTTATCTTCCAAAAACATCAACAGCAGCATCAATAGGCAATAATCTAGTTTTTCTTTAAAATCCCCTATTCCCATCCAAGGTTCTACTCGGCCAGGGAATTTTTCTAATTTAATAAAGTCTTGGTGGATAATTAGATTATAGCCTAATTTTTCTTCCACAAAGGATTTAAAGGACTTATAACTGTCTTTGATGTCATAATATAAATCCCTATTTTCCCCTTTTAAAATTATATAGTTATCTAACAGTGTTTTTAGTAAATTCACCAAAAATTCCTCCACCTTTTACTTAATTAAAAAGTAAGATATAGTTAGGCATTATTAGAATACCGTCTTGACAGTTTAAAGTGATCTTTTCCCCATCTTGTAGCAAGACTTGGTACTCTCTGCCATACTCAGTTTTACTTTTTTTAGTTTTATTGTTATTTGCCCGGGATAGCCATCTTAATAGAGTATTTCTCTGAAAAGGGGTAAGAGTAGGTAAATCTTTAAAAACTATTTTATTATCAACAATTAACTCTTCTATAACCTTTCTTTCCCTTTCCGCCCGTTCCCTTAGTTCCCTTTTTAACTTTTCCTTTTGCTCCCTTTTATCTTCTATCGGGGTTTTTGTTAACCTTTCCCGATATTTTCTAGTCCTTGGTTTTACCACAACCTGATGGGGCTTTTCTTCAAAGATACTGCTATTTATACTTTCCGTTTCCCTAATAGGGTTCCCTAAAATATGGCGGGTAGAAAAAACTCCTATAGTTACTGCCGATAACTTGTGGGCCTCTTCTAAATCCTTACAGTTGTAAAAGAGTTCTAAAAGTTTTCGATACTCCAACTTTCTGTTGGCACCACTGTTTCGCCGCTCTGATATTTGGGAAGCATAGCGGGTTATTTTCATGATTATTTCATTAGTAATATCTAAAATTGTTTCACAATCACTTTTTCTCTCCTCAGTAGATAAAAACCAATTTTGGATACTCTGCCATCTAGCCAAGTTTGTTCTCATAAATTCCCCTTCATCTAGTTTGTAATTTAACCTAGGGATAGTTTTTTCATGTTCTAATACTTTATTTAAAAGGGCTTTTACCTCATCTTCATCTATTTCACTAAATATTTTTTCTAGATAGATAATATTACCTTGTATTCCTTTAATAAACTCTTTCAGGTATTTGATAAAGTCTTTTTTATACGTTATAAATTCCATTGTCTTCATCAATTCCTCTACCTTAGGGGTATAGAAACTTTTGATATAATCTTGATAGTTTTCATTGATCTTTTTAAAGTAATCACTTATTTCATTCCACCAGCTGTAAACCTTTTTAGGGGGAGCCCCTTTGATTTCCAGAAAACTTTCAAGTTTTTTTCTAAAAGTTTCTACCAAATCTGTGTCTAGAGATCCTTTATTTTCCCCTTGAAGTTTCTCTAGTTCTATAATCATCCGCTCAATTTCTATGGTGTATTGAGAGAGCTGGTACTTAAACTGGCGATTTTTAAATTCCTCTAATGTTTTTGCCTTTTTACTGTCCTGCAGGACCTCTAAATTTTTATTTTCCACTAAATAATCTAAGTCGTTTTTAAGATTATCTAAAGTGTAATCTTTAAATTGGGGATATTTTTTTAGTTCATTGTAAATATCCTCTTTATAATGCCAGTACTTATACCGCAAATGGTTATGATACATTATCCGGATAATAGGACGATACCGCCAAGTATTCTCCATCGCCAAATATTTAACTTGTTCTATTTGCTTAAAGACATCACTATTTATCACTAAAACCACCCTTTAAAATTCAATTTTTTCCCAACTTTTTACCCCTATTTTTTTAAACACATAGAAAAACTGAAAAACAATGGTTAATACAGATAGAATAATTATTATAGGTAAACTAAAATATTTACTAATTAACATAAAAACCTTAATTTCACTAAAATATAGGGCAAACATACCCACCGAAAAAAGTAAATATGCTAGTGGAAGTACAAAGGTTATTATTCCACCAATAAATTTATTTTTAGAATAATATTTTTGATAATATAAAACTTCTACACTCTGATATAGTATGCTATAGCCAATTGTTACTATGCATTGGAATATTATAAGCAGTAAAGTAATAATTACAGAAACTTCTAATAATAAAGCTAACACAGTTAAACCTACAGTTAATACAACTAAAGTAGGAATAGAAATCATTATTATACTAGATAATAAAATTTCCTTTGACGATATAGGTAAATACTTCAAAATAGAATACTGATATTTGGCTAGCATAGGATTCAACATTATTTCACTACTAATAAAAGGTACAGCTACACCTGTGTAAACTAGAAATATGCCTAAAAAAATTATTATTTTTAAAGCAAAAATCGGAGTTTCAGAAAAAAATGTTGCACTTACATATATTAATATTAAATATAATACGATAAAGAAAACTCCACCAACCATTATATCGAAATTTTTAGCAGCTCTTATCCATTGATATATTATTAAATTTATTATTTTTGAATTTTTACTATTTTTCCATAGAGTATTTTTATTAAATTTAGTTTTTCTATATTTTTTAGTATTAGAATCCCAACTTTCAACTACAGAGCTATTCAACCAGCCAATATAAAAGGTTTTTTGAGCAACTTTATAACTTATTGCGATGATTACTATTGGAATTATTAATGTGAAAATTAAAGAAACAAAAATTTTGTTGGAAGACCCTATACCTACTAAAACCAACAGCTCACTTCCTGAATAAGCAGGTATAAGATACAATAACTTTTGATTATCCGATAGACTTCTTAATATTTCAACCACCCAACTAGGAATTGTCATATTAAAAAACAAAAATGCAAAAAACCATAACGATAATAATAAATTTCCTATATTAAAAAAGTAACGAAAAATTTTAATAGAAAAATTCTTTATAAAATAAATACCAAATAAAACACCTAGACTAGTTGAAGTTGTAGCTACAGCTAAATATACTATCGGCAATATTAAATAAAATCCTATTCTTACATTCATTGATAATGATAAGGCTAAAATAAAAGGAAAAAAAAATATAGCTTCTTTGCTAACTGTTTTCAAAATATGATTTATCAACTTATAAATTAAAATAATACCCGGTTGTAAAGGAGTAGACATTAAATAATTTAACTCAGGGGATCTATAAAAATTTTGTACCAAGTGGGATAAACTTGAAAAAAATTGAAACATAAAAATTACCATAAAAGTAACAGTAAATAAAACTATAAGTTGGCTTTCAGGAGTATAAGTTAACCAATCTAATCTATCAAAAAGTCTAACATTTATCCATCGAATAATAGCGAAAAAACAAATTGTTATTATAATAAAATACAGTAATGTTTTAATCTTTTGTTTTAAATTTTTGAATAACCTATTATATAACATTAACCATTGAACTTTGTAAAGAGAAATTAAAGTTTTTATCATAATACCCCTCCTTTATACTATTTACTAAATTCTTCTTTTGTTAATTTTACAAATATTTCTTCTAAATTTGTAGCCATTTTACTTTTTTCTTTAAGTTCTGCTAAAGTTCCTTCTGCTACAATTCTACCCTTGGAGATTAAAGCTATACGATCACAAATACTTTCTGCCATTTCTAATACATGAGTTGTTAACAAAACAGCAGTATTTTTCTTATATGCTAAATCTTTAATTAAGTCCTTGGCTTTTTTTGAACTCAATGCATCCAAGCCTAAGGTCGGTTCATCTAATAATAAAATTTTAGGATTATGAACTACCCCTGCCATTAAAGCAATTTTCCTTTTCATCCCCTTAGAATATGTGCCTATTAAGTCATCCTTTTTTTTCTCTAACTCAAAAATGTTAAACAAGTAATCCAATTGTTCCAATCTCTCACTTTCTTTTAACCCATAAATATCTCCAATGAAATTTAAAAACTGCCAACCTGTTAATTTATCATATAAAAACGGCTCATCTGCTACATATCCTAAGTTTTTTTTAGCTTCTACTGGATTTTTTACAATATCATAGTTGCATAAAGTTACTTTCCCTGATGAGGGTAATAATAAACCACTACAGATTTTAATAGTTGTAGTTTTACCTGCACCGTTAGGTCCTAGAAAACCCAAAATTTCTCCTGGTTTTACTTCAAAACTTATACCTCCTACTCCTTCATTATTGCCATAATACTTTACTAAATTTTCAACCTTTAACATCATTACACCTCCAAATAGTTATATCTTGAACTAAAAAAATAATAAACCTTAAGTCCCACACTTAAAGTTATCTCAGTTTTACTTTTTAAGTTACACTCATAGCTTTTTTAATCTTACTAATTTCTTTAAAAGCAATAAAATTATGTAATATAATAATTTACTATTCTTTCTGCTATCTCTTCAGCTATTTCTTCTTTGTAAACATAGGAAGTTAATTTTCTATCATTTAACGTAACTAACCAAATATTTTCATTTATAATAAATTTTGGGACATAAACTTCTTTAATAACTACCTTTTGAGAATTTTTTTCTACAATCCCGATATCCTCTAAATACTCCTTCATGGTTTTCCATCCAAATTTAGTAGCTATTTTTTATTTGTTCAAATACATAGTCTTCCATTTTTATCTCTACCTTCTATACTAAATTAATTTTTATTCTAATATCAGTATAGCTAATTATTATTAAATAAACAATAAATACCTATTAGTTTTTAAAATTTATACCTTTTATTATCACCTTTTAAAGTGTAAACACCTACCCCAATTAAAATAGCAATACAAACAAGGGCTGTGGTGATAACCACTGGATATTGACCAGCAAAACCCTGTTCAGAAAGGTGTTAATTACAATTCCTGTATAAGCCCAAAGAAAAACTAAACCATAAGGAATATCTTTATTCTTAATTACCACTGAGCTACCAATAATTGTACCTACTAATAAAATAATAACCATCCAAGTTCCTTCTGAAAGGCTAAAACCACCCCAACCAATACTCACTAAAAAGATAGTTAAATTTGCTATTGTGGCGACGGTTATCCAACCATAGTAAACACTAAAGGGAAGGCTCACCATCCAATATTCACCGGTTGTTTCTTTAGAAATTCTTATTAAAGACAAGAGTATTATCAACATCGGTATAACGGTCAAGGAAATCAAGTCATAATGCCATAGGAAAATCCATAGTGTATTAGCAAGGGAAGATATTACAAAGTAAAGGCCTATAGTATTAAATTTTTCTTTACTAATTCTAGAAGAATATTTTCCTATTAAGCCTAGTTGATAAATGAGATATACAAATAATAAAAGATAAATGATTCCCCAAATGCTGAAGGTTATCCCTGCCGGGGCAAATAGGTTAGGATAAGAATCAGAAATATCTTCTGTTCTCATTCCATTGATAAGCAAAATATTAGCTAAACTATTAACGATGACCATCAACAAAAAGGTTATTACTGTAAAGATTTTTATTGGCCTTTAAGCTTCTTTTTTAAACACAAACAACCCCCCTTTATTTTTTATTCCTATTTAAGGAAATCCCTGTATATTTATATAATTTCGATAAATTTAAGCAAATTCCTTTATTTTCTAACTTTTTAAATCAATTAATCAAAGAAAAATAACCTTAAGTCGATTCTGACCTAAGGTTATTTCAGTTCATCGGCTATAAAAGATATTTTTTAAAGCTACCTATGTCTTCTACTTTCATTCGGCAAGCCCCTCCACTCCTTTTTTAATTTTACTTTTTAGTTCAAGTAAAAACTCAAAATTATCTTTATGACTGGAAACATCTGGGTTCTATTTTATAACACTTTGGATTTTCTTCTCCAATCCACCTAAACTTATAACATATGAGGGTTTTACCAATTCTGCGTCCAGTTCCAAATCTATAAATTTCTGCACTAAACTCTTAGGCTTGTTGTCAAAATTAGCTAAAATTTTTTCTTTTAAATCTAAATCATTATATTTTGTAACGGCTTCTTCAAATAGTTCTATTAAAACAGCCTTATATGGTGCCTTGAATACATCCATACATTTTATGATTCTATCGATAAAATCTTCATCATCCAATGAATAGTAATAATCATACAGATTGCCAAAAATCATTTTTGCAGCAAAATAGTCTGCTCTTCTCTCATTTAAATCCATATCAACGGCAATATTATGTGTAGCTTCCCTTAAATTAGGATCATAAAATAAATGATATATTTCATGCCATGCTACAAAATATTGATATACACGGGGCTGGGCTGTATTGATAACTGGTATTTTAATACTTCCCTTTGTAATAATAGCACCGCCCCAATACTCATCATCAATAGGAATCTGGATTAAGTGATTCTCTCTTAATACCGAAAAAGACAGCTTATCCTGTCCCATTACCCTAGACTTATTAAATCTGACTATAAAATCATTTATTAATCTTAAAATGTCATCTTTAATCAGGTTATTTTTTTCAACAACCTGCTCAAGGTTATTACTAGTTATTAATTCTGACATAATATCACCATTCTTAATCGTAATACAGTTCACACATATGAACTATATCTTCTAAAATACCAAACATCTTTTGAGCATTGGGTTTCATGGCATGATTTTTTGGCGCATTGTCAGACAATGCAAAAACAAGTTCCTTCTTTGTATTATACTTTGGAACATAGTCAAGTAGTTGTTGTTCATCTATACCCTGATTTTCTAGTATTTTTCTAATATGAGTCTTAAAAGTAGCAAAGCTATCAACTTCTCCCTTGATTAATTTATCTAAAGTAGGTCTTGAAATATTGATAATCCTAGAAAAAGAGACCTTTGTATACCCATTATCTTTAATATTTTCAAAATATTTTCACCTATTAGCTTTCTATTTTCAAATAATAATTCCATACTCATTTTTTACAGATATGTAAAAAAATTTTTACATATCTGTAATATAGGTAATTAAATTCAATATCAGCTCCCTTTTCAAAGAAAAATAACCTTAAGTCGATTCTGACCTAAGGTTATTTAAATTCATCGGCTATAAAATACTTTTGATCAGCTCCAAGGCTGCATAGGGGGATAAAGTTCCAAAATTAAGGCTATCTGGCTGTTGCTCTAAGTTATTAATTTTATTAAAATCAATAAAAATAATTAAAAAATAATTTAAACAAAATTATTTATCAGTCAACACAACTTATGCTATGTTTACTCTGATTGGGTGTAACCCCACACCCTCTATCCCCTCCAAGTATCTCCCATATAATAGAAAACAACCAACACGAAAGCAGATAGAAAATAGGAAAACTTTTCTTAAGAATCCTTAAATTTAAAAACAGGATCATTATCATGGATTAAATATTTGGGAGTTTTTCCAAAGAGAGTAGCATTTCTAAATTGCTGAGTAAGCCAAAACATATTAGGATTTTTAGTTGTAGCGTAATGTATTATTTTTCTAGATCCATGTTCAATTATAATTAACACATAAAGCACATCAAATTTTAAGGTAGGGATAGTAAAAAAATCAGTAGCCCAAGTAACATCAAGTGGTTCTTTAACATAAAATCAAAGCCTACTTCATTTAGATCCCCTTGGCAAAACCCTTATGCTGAAAAGGTTATTGGGATAATTAGGATTTACTAAATTATATTATCCCTTTTAGTGAAAGACATCTAGATTGGTTACTTAACGAATACATTATTATTACAATACAAGTAGAAACCACCAAGGTATAAATGATAATACCCCTATCAGGAAACCTAAGTATATCCCTGTAGGTGCTAAAGAATTAAAAATAAAAACTACCCCTGTTCTTAATGGTTTATATCATGCTTACAAAAGAGTAGCTTAATTCCAGTAAAAAATGACTAATTTCCCCTTTTCCTTTTTTATAAAGGCTTATTTGTCATGCCTTTATTTTTTTGTACCTTAATTTACATGTTTAATTTTCATAAATAATAGATTTTTTGTAAAATTTACTCAAAATTGGGTCAGACAGACTTTTTGCAGGGGACATCATTTTTTTCACCCTTTTTTAGTTTTATTATATCAGATGGTGTTGATGGGTTAAATACCTGTGGAATAGTTTGGTTTTAGAAATATTTTATTTAGTTTGTTTATTGTTTGAGATATTAAAAAAGAGCCAGAGGTATTCTCTGACCCTTTTGTTTTTATTAGCCAAGTAATTGAAGTACTGATTGTGGAGCCATGTTAGCTTGAGCAAGCATTGCTGTAGCAGCTTGTTGTAGGATGTTTTGCTTAGTAAACTCCATCATTTCTTGAGCCATATCTACATCACGAATACGGGATTCAGCAGCTTGTAAGTTTTCAGCAGCATTATCTAAGTTCTTAATAGTATGTTCTAAGCGATTTTGCCAAGCACCTAATGTCGATCTTTCTGAAGACAAACTTTCGATAGCATCATTTATTACAGTTATAGCGTCATCGGCACCAGTTTGAGTAGAAATATCAACACCATCAACACCTAAACCAGAAGCAGTCATATCTTGAATATCAATTGTTAAAGTTTGACCTGCATTTGCCCCAATGTGAATCTCCTTACCTGTAAAGGTTCCATCTAATAAATTTTGAGTGTTAAACTCAGTATTGCTACCAATTCTATCCAATTCTTCTATAAGAGCAGCTACTTCTTTTTGTAATTCAAGACGATCTTCATCGGTGTTTGTATCGTTTGCAGATTGTACTGCAAGTTCTCTCATCCTTTGAAGTATAGCATGGGATTCATTTAATGCACCTTCAGCAGTTTGAATTAAAGAAATGCCGTCTTGTGCATTTCTAGATGCTTGCCTTAAACCTCTGATTTGGCCTCTCATTTTTTCAGAGATAGCAAGACCTGCTGCGTCATCTCCAGCTCTGTTGATTCTAAAACCAGAAGATAATTTCTCCATTGATCTAGCACCAGCAGCATTGTTAATAGATAATTGTCTGTGAGCATTCATAGCCATTAAGTTGTTGTTAATACGCATTTTTACATTCCTCCTTGAATTTGTTTTTAGAAGCATCCATGCTTCATATTTTTATGGGTACTGTTAGGCCGCGGCTCCTTTTAGTACCTTATGAATATATTATCGGTGAAATTTAAAATAACTTAAGAGGTTTTAATAAAATTTTTTATTTTTTTCGATCTAAAAATAGAGAATGGTTTGGGTTTTGGTTGTATGCTTGATAAAGTTTTTTCCCTTTGTTAATTTCTCCCCTTTTTTGTTTACTTTCCTTTAATCTTTCTTCCATCTCTGTTTGTAATTGTGTATGGAGCTCTAGAGTTTTTTGAAGTATTTCTTTGATTTCTCCTTGGCTTTCTTCAGGTACAGTCTTTCCTTCCAAGTCCTTCATTAAACTATCCCGTTTGTTTAGGATCTCCTCTAACTTTTCCCAATCCTCTTGTTCTAGTGCCTGTTGTTGTTCTAAGTAGGTGTGGTAAATTTTTTGGTACTGCTCAATCAAATTCATACAATCCCCCATCTTTAATATTCATTATCGGAACATTCCCATTAACTGTTGATTTAACCACATAGATTGACTGTACATTTGATCTAATGCTTTTTCCATAGCGACAAATTGCTTCCAGTACCTTTCCTCTACCCTCTCTAACCTTTCTTCAAAGGTCTCTATTTGCCGGTCTAATCTTTGAATACTCCGGCCAATAAAGCTTTGATCTACGATATTGGAACTCCGACCCGCTTCACTGGCGATCCGGTTGATAGAACGGTCTAAGGTTCTAGTCAGCCTTTGGGATAATCCTTCTATCCCTTGATTAGGATCACCAGCAAAAAGCCTGTAAATCTTTTCTCCATCTTCTTCAATAGCTTGACGGAGCTTATTTTCATCAATTGTCAAAATACCCCTATCGGTGTAGTGGCGGGAACTAATTCCTATTTGGGACAACATATTGACATCTAATCCCGGTATTGCACCGGTTATGGTAGTTCTAAGGTCAGATAAGGCACTTTGTAGCAATCTATCATTCCTCAGGTGTCCTGTTCTAGATCGCTCTTCCCACCGCTTTATCTCCCACTCCGATAATTTTTCCCGTTGTTCATCGGTCAGTGGAGGATAATCCCGGTGTCGCTCTTCATAGAGTTTTTCATTGATGGCAGTTACCAATTCATTGTATTTATCCACAAATTCCTTTATGTTATTGAAAATCATTGAATGGTCTTGATTTACCGTTAAAGTTGTAGCTCCTGTTTCTCTAATATTAAAGTTAATTCCAGCAAAGGAAAACTGGTTGCTCTCCCTTTCTAAAGTATAGCCATTAACTTTTACTTTGGCTTTTTGCCCTTCTTGGTATTTGGATTCCGGATTTGTTAAATCTAATTTTAAGATATCTTCCAAAAAGTTTCCCTCTAAATTAAGGCTTTTGCCTGTTTCTTTTGTTGAAATAAAGATTTTATCTTCAGTGCTGTCGTAAAAGAGTTGGACACCGGCTGGAGAGTTGTTGATGGTATTTAAAGTTGCCGTTAAGTTACGGCGAGGATCTAAATAAACCCATTGTTCTCCACTTTCTTTTTTTTCATTATAAACAGTTTCATCAAAAGTAAATTTCACTTCGTTGATGGTAAAGGTATGGTTTCCTTCTTCATTAAAATTAAATCCTTCAAACAACTCTGTTAAAGATTTGCCGGCTCCGGCGTTTTTGACACCTATCTCCCCTGCACTATTGGCAGTACTTCTAGTAGCAACACTAATTACCTCTATAGTGTAGTTACCACTTAAGGCACTGGAAGTCGGTGTCGCTGTTAATACATTGGGATTAGTTGCTGTAGCGGAGCGGACGGTGTATTTGCTAGATAATCTCATGTCGAAGGCAGTATTCCTGAAGTTTAATAATTTTGTATTGATAGTCCGGTAATCTTCTTGTCGCCACTGGAGAATCTGCCGCTGTTGTTTTAGACGGTCTAAGGGCATCCTTTCAGCCTTCATTATCTGTTCTAACATCCCTTGGGTGTCCATTCCACTTCCTAATCCGCCGATTCTAAAACTCATCTTCTCACCTCCTAGATTACACCCGCTTGTCCATTAAAATTCCTACCATTTCTGTAATTTTACCTACTAGATCAAGAATTTCTTCTGGGGGTATTTCCCTGATCACTTCTTCCGTTTCCCTATTAATTACTTTGACCATAGTTCTATTGGTAGTTTCATGGATTTCAAACTGAAGCTTTTTGTCTATAAAGTTAACCGCTTCATTTAGCACATCTACTGCCCGTTCTAAGAATTCTGGAGTGAACTTTTCCTTATCTTTACCGTAACTTTTATTTAGATTTGGGTTTTGCATATCCTTTTGTCCTGTGGTCAAATTATCAGTTTTTATCTGCTCCACTGGTTTAGTTTTGGTTACTGAAAGGGTATCGATTTTCAACTTTCCTCTCCTCCTACTCCCTTTTGGTAATATAGCTGGCTAGTTTTTTAAGGTCCCCAGTAGGTTTAGCCCCCATTTTATTTAAGTTTTCCACATCTTGATAAAGTTCTTCCCGACAGATATTGACCCACTTCGGTGCTTCTATCCCCAATTTTACTAAATCACCCTTAACTTCTAAGACAGTAACTTTAATATCCTTACCGATGACTATCCCTTCATCTTTTTTCCTAGTTAAAACTAACATCTTTATCTACCACCTTCTGCCCTTTTCTCTCCTGAGAATAATGGATATTTGATAGGCCAGTTTGTTTCTGTTAGTATAACCTGTTTTCCTTCCATAGTTTCACTATTTAAAATAATCGGTGCCATGAGGTTAGTGGTAGCCTTGTGAAAGTCATCGGGGACATTAACTACTGTAAAAACTTCACCTTGCCCCTCTTCCTTTATCCCGATATCTTCCAATAACTCTCTATCTAACTGGACTTTATAATCGGTAAAAAGGTAGGGGCGGGTTAATAATAAACTTATATCTCCATCTTCTACTGACTGTAGCCAATAAAAGGCTTCATTGGTATCTGGCTCTTCTAAAAGAATGTACTTGGTTAGGTGTTCAAATCCCGGTATCCCTTGGGGAAAGGTAATGATCTTTTCTTCCTTAACTTCTAAGACTCCAAAACGGGCTGTTTTTAATTCCATTTAATCACTCCCTTCCCTATCTTAGGTAGTCTACCAATGTCGGTTGAATTATCCTAGCTGTTACATTTAAACTAGCTTGATGTAAAGCTTCAATATCCTTTAGTTTCATTACAGCTTCGTACATATCCACATCTTCTACCTCTATTTGTAACCTTATAAGATTAAATTCCGCTGCTGCCATCCGCTCAGAAGTCAACTCCAATTGATTAAGCCTAGCTCCTAAAGCTGCCCGCTCCATTAGGAGATTTTCAAAGGCCTTTTTAACATCAGTATAACCTTCTTCTATAGCATTACGATCACCGCTATTCAAACCATCCCTTAAAGACATTAGACCTTGAAAAACAGGATTAAATATGTCTTCCCCTTTCATGCCGGTATCCATTGTTTGCCCTATTCCCATTTCAAAGGGTTTAGGATCTTGATTTCCGTGGAAAATAATTTCAGTTATTAAACCACCATCCCTAACAGCCTCAAAGGGAGGCTCGGTATAAGTCCCTGCAAAAATATAGCGGTTAGCAAAGGTAGAATTAGAGTTTATTAACATATCTTCTAAAATACCATTGACTTCTTTAGCCATCATCTTCCTTTGACTTCCATCATAGGTATCGTTTAATGCCTGAACAGAAAGTTCCATAGCCCTGTGGATAGCATGACCGATTTTATCTAATAGCTCATCGGAATACTCTAAAATACTCCTGGCAGTATCGATATTTTTCCGATATTGTTTTATTTCATTAACCTCTGTCCTAACTCTTAAGCTCCTAACTACATCTCCAGGATCGTCGGAAGGTTTGTTGATCCTTTTTCCTGTAGCTAATTGTTGACTAACATGGGCGAGCCTTTGGTTATTTCTAGATAGGTTGTTTAACATATTTTGCATTAACATTCTACTGGTTATCCGCATTTAATCCCCTCCTACCTTCCAACTATTCCTAATCTGTTGACAATTAAATCTATCATTTCATCAATGGTAGTTGTTAAACGTGCGGCGGCAGCATAGCTGTGCTGATACTGTACCATTTTGGTCATTTCTTCATCTAAAGAAACTCCCCGGAAAACCTCTTGCCTTAATTCAAATTGTTGAGCTAATGCCCTTTGGTTTTCCGTCATTTGGATAGTTTCATTTGTTTCTATACCTAAATCGGCAATAACTGCTCTATAGTATTGGTCAAAGGTCACTTCTTTACCGGCATAAGATAAATTACCGCTATGTCTAAGTTCTGCCATCTTTACGGCATTAGAGCCATCACCTAAGTTAGCATCAGGATTTTCTGGGTCAAAATTCTCTCTAGCAGCTATTTTAGTTAAGTTTTTCATTATCTCCGGGTTGACTTCTAACTTTTTAATTAACTGGATTTTTTCATCTATGCCTAATCCAGCAATATCTATTTCTTCTCCATCAAAGACAAAGAAAGCTACACCATTTTCTCCACTTAAATCAAATCCTTCGTTATGCTGTTTATTTATAGCATCGACATAACCTAAGGCGTATTCTGCCAAATGACCTCGATATCTATGTACTGCATCTTTGGCATCTAAAATTCCCTTCACTTTACCGTGGAGGATGTTGCCGAATACATCAACTTCATCGCCTTCTTCATCGGTTACTTTATCGCCATTACTATTAACTAAAATAATTGCCCCATTTTCTTCTTTAAAGCGGGCTACTTCTGTACCTAATCCTACAAAATCAACTAGTGTTACTCCAGCGAAGGATAGTTTTAAGTCTCCTCTACTGTTTTCCTCCATATCTACATTGATTAGTTCTGTTAATTTATCTAACATTAAATCCCGCTGGTCTAAAAGGTCGTTAGGGTAATCCCCCATAGCTGTAACCTTTACTATCCTTCTATTGATATCGGTAATTTGATTAAGTAAAGAATTAATCTCCGCCACTGCACCCTTTAGTAATTCATCATAATCCCTATCTACCTGTTCTAGTTGGCGATCCATTGTTTTAAAGGCATCTACCATTGTTATCCCTGCCTGCCTTACCAAAGCCCTAGAGGATAGTTCTGTAGGTTCTATCGCTAATTGTTGGAGGGCAGACCAAAATTCATCTACTGCCCGGCGAACACTACCTTCCGACGGTTCATTGAATATCGCTTCAATTTGTTCCATCCCTAATTTTTTTTGGCTCCATTGGGCTAATAAGGAATTTTCTAATCTCCATTGGTTGGCGGTATATTTATCAAATTGCCGTTGGATTGCTACGACACTGACCCCTGTTCCTATTTGCCCAGCCTTCATCGGCCTGATATTGGAAGGGCTGGTATAAGGTCCTGTCGCCGAAGTTATCACTTCTTGACGGGAATATCCTTTAGTATTGGCATTAGCTATATTGTGTCCAACAGTATTTAAAGCTACTTGTTGGGTCTGCAAAGCCCTACGGGCTAATTCTAATCCTGAAAATGTCGAACGCATATTATCCCTCCTATGCTTTGATATCTAGGAAACTTCCACCTTTTCCTTTAGGTTTAGGTTCTTTGCTATATATTTTTTCATCTTCCCCTGCTATGGTGTTGAGGGAAAGCTGGACCATTTTCAAAGACTGATCTAACAGCTTTTTATTTAAGCTATTGATGTCAGAAAGTTTTTCAATAACCTTTTTTAGTTCTAAAGTTATCCCCGCCAATACCTCTTCTTCCTCTTTTTTTAATACATTTCTTAAACTATCCCAATTAAGATCTTGATGTGGTAAATTTAAAGCTTCAGCTAAACTTTTTTGAATTTCTAACCGTTCTAATTCAAAGGCACCTAGTTTTTTAATTAGCTCTTCTTCCTGCTGAATAATAGAGTCTAGTTTTTCCATTTTTGCCAGGACTAAAGCTGCTTTTTTCTCTTCACTGTATTTTAATAGCTCTTTATATCCCTTTGTTTGCTCTTTGAGATTTTCCGCCATTTTTTTAATATATATTTCCCGCATAGCTACCTCCTACTTAACATTTTTACAGCGATTTGGGCAGGATCTATTGTGTATGTTCCTTCTTCAATTTTTTTCTTAATTCCTTCAACTTTATCCATCCGTACATCCGGTGTTTCTGCCAATGCCTTCTTAGCAATGGCAATTTCTTTCGCCCGTTGGGATATTTCAAATTTATCTTCTAATTTATGCTCCCTTTTAATGTCGATATTTTTTTCTTTATTGGTCAAGTTATAACTTTTGATTATTCCCGTTAAATTGTTAATTTTCAAAGGTACCGCCTCCTAAACAATTCAATTGTTAATATATATATCGGAAATTTTTCTTAAAGCTTAAATAAAAAGAAGGGATACCCCTTCTTTTCCGTCAAAATATTCCTTTACCTATCCCTTTTAACTAACCGATCCCGCATAAAATGGAAACTGGCTTTTTTATCACTTTTAGGAAGGTTTAAGCCATCTTTTTTAGTGTTTAAACTAGAAAACTCTTTTTCTAATTTTTCCCCACATTCTTTACAAAAACGGCCACTAGGGATAGGGGAACCACAAAGTTCACAATCTAATAATAAAGCTTCTGAGACGTTAATCAACCTATTTTCCCGCAAAAATTTCAAAATAGTTTCTACTGCTACCCCTGTCTCCTCGGAAACTGTTTGAACATCAGAATTAGGGTTATCATAGATGTAATCCCTAACTATTTCATATTCCTTATCTTCTTGCTGGGCACAAGCAGGGCAGATATCCCTCCTAAGTCTTTGAAAAAGCTTTCCACATTTTGGGCAATTCCTTACATCCATCTTTTTCCCTCCTCTTTAATTTGCTAAAACTAGGGCGATAATTTCACTACAACGGGTTTTCTCCAACTCTTTACTAGCATGTAACAGGGTGTTTCCTGTAGTTGATATATCGTCAATTAATAAAATCCTTTTTCCTTGTAACTTAAGTTTAGGGTTTAAGATAAATTCCCCTTCCCAATCTTGGCTCCGCTTTACCAGATCTAAAGTGTGCTGTGGGGGACGCTTTCCCCTTTTAGTCAAGGTCTTTACTAAAGGTCTTTCCATCAACTTTGCCAATTCATTAGCTAAAAGGTAACTTTGATCAAAACCCCTAGCTTTCAAAACCTTTTTACTGGCAGGAATGTAAGTTACTATATCAAATTCTTCCGGCAAATAGTCTTTTTTAAGCCTATCTAACATGGCTTTTGTAAAACCTTTTTTTAAATACTGATGGTTATTAAATTTAAATCTATGGATCAGTTCTTTCCAATTCCCTTCATAAAGGGCTACTGCCATTATTTTTAAACTTTTATTGCAATAGGGTCCATGATAAAACCCTCCACAATTTTTACAGGTGTTATAATCTTTGTAGTAGGTTATATCTTTTTCACAATCTAGACAAATTGGAAGGGTGTTTTTTACTCTCTTTCCACAGGAAATACATTTAACTATATCAGGAAAGATGAAAGTTGAAATGGCATATAAGATTTCCATTATCTATCTTTACCCCTTCCTTTGCTAGCTTTATTAAAGGATTCGACATTTTCCCCTTGTTATCCTGCATTTAATTTAGTAAATAGGTCCTATTTTCCCTTAAATATATTGCATCAATCTCCCAACAGCTCTGCTACTGTTACGAAGGTGTACCCTTCCTCTGTCAGCCACTCTAAAATTTCAGGCAATGCCTTTAAAGTCAATTCCTTCCCTTCATGGAAAAGAATAATACTTCCTGCCTTTGTTTTTTCCTTAACCCTCCTGACTATTTCTTCAGAGCTTGTCGCCATCCAATCCCTTGTATCTACATCCCAAAGGATTATCCGATACTCTAATTTATAGGCTAATTCTAAGGTTTGCCGATTATAATCGCCGTAGGGAGGCCTAAAATAGCGATAAGTCATATAATCACCTAATATCCTTTCAGTTTTAGTTATTTCCTGTTCCCCCCTATCCCTACTTAATTTAGTAAAATAAGGGTGAGAATAGGAGTGATTAGCTATTTGGTGCCCCCTATCATAAATTTTCTTGACTAAATCCTCCCTTCCCTGTGCCCTTTGACCAATAAGGAAAAAAGTAGCTTTAACATCATATTGATCTAAAATCTCTAAAAGGGGAGATAATGTTGTAGCATTGGGACCATCATCAAAGGTTATTGCCACCCTTTTTTCCCTATTACTACCGGCATATATCACAGGTACTATAGGAGTTGGTGGTTTAGGAGGTCGTGGCGGAAGAGGTGGTGGCGGAAGGGGTGGTGGAGGTGGTTGTGGTATATAGATGGGAGGGGGGGCTATAGAAACACCTTCAATAGTATCTAAAGTTATAACTCCAACTACCCAATCTTCCCCTATCTTATATAGTATCTCTTGAACTGTTTCTCCTGGGGGTTCTATTGGAATTGGAGGGAGTGGCTTTTCTTCCATCGATCCTAACAAAATACCTATCATTAAAATATTCAAGAGGATAAATACCCGGTTAATGACAGAATAATCTTTGTCCAAAAAAATTCCCCCTTTACCTTTCATACTATTCAACATATGAAAAGTTAAGGGGTTTAGAACCTAAAAATCGACAATTTATCTAATTTTATTTAATCGATGCTATAGTTTCTGCTAAACGGTAAATACTGTTGGTTAGCTGTTCTAATCGGCTTTCTACCCGGACCAGTAAATATACCGTCACTGCAATAGGAAAGCCGAAATTAGCCACAGCATTTAGTATATTTTCCACAATCCCACCTCCTTTCACTTCATAAATAGACTTATCTATTTTTCGAAAAGGAAGAAGGGGAGAAACCTTCTTCCAAACTGAAGACAAACTATAGACAATACTACCATCAGCTGTGGTAATTAAACAAAGATACGATTAAGTTGAGGAGATAGATTTAAGAGCTGATTAGATAAAAGGAAGAAGGGGGAAAATCCCTTCTTCCTTTAAAAAATTTCTGTAACTTCTCTAGCCACTAAGCGGGCTGTTACCTTTTCCACTAAACTTCCGCCCGTTGAAGTAAAGACATCTTTAGCTATAATAGTATCCATAACACTCTGGACTTCACCACTATCTATTGGCTCTATTGGATCATTAAGGGATAAAGTTACTGTCCTTCCTTCTTGATTTCTAAAAACTAATTGTAAAGTTTTGCTCATCTAACTCCCCTCCTTTTCTAAATAATAGATTTAACAAACTAAACCAACTTACTTTGATCTATCCTCATCACATCTAAAAGAGGATAAATCTGTAATGAAGCTAAAGCTTCTGCCACTTCTTTTAGGGCTTCATTACTGGCATCTGTTTTAACTCTGTTAAAGGTACGGTTAATTTTAATACTGTTGCCTTCATCATCTACATCCCTTTCTAAAACCAGTATCAACCTAGAGTTTTCAATAATAGCCTGTGCCATACCTATCACCTCCTTTTCACACTACATAATGCATAGGGATAAGAAAATTACCACAGGAAAAATAAAAAAAACAAGATTTTATCCCCCGTTTAGGATAAATCTTGTTTTTTTATGTATTAATTAAGCAAATCCCTTTTATTATAAACTGAGACTTTATTTTTCCCAGTTTCTTTAGAGCCAACATACATAGTTCGGTCAGCTTTTCTCATTAAATCTAAATGGTCATCGGCATCGGTAGGATATTCTGCTATCCCAGCACTAAAACTTAAGAATTCCTCAATCCCTTCTTCGATAATTAGAGGGGTATTAGCTACTTCTTTTAAAATCCTTTTAGCCACCTTTTCAGCGGTAACTTTATCGGTATCGGGGAAAAGTATGACAAACTCATCTCCACCATACCTAAAGAGTACATCATATTTTCTTATATATTTTCTAAAAATAGATGCTAAGTCAATGAGAACTCTATTGCCCACTGTATGCCCATATGTATCGTTAATCCTTTTAAAATCATCTAAATCAATTACCATTAAACTGACCTTTGACCCTTCTAAAGCTGCCTTTTCTACTTCTTGCTGGATCCGCTGTTGAAAATAGCGGTAATTATATACTTTCGTTAAATCATCGATAATAGCTTTAGTTTCCATATCTTTAAAGGTTTTAGCATTAGCAAGGGCAACTGCCGCCTGGTTAGCCAATATTTCTAAAAGGAGTACTTCTGTTTTATTAAATGCCTTTTTCTTGTATTTAATTCCCGTTATAACTCCAATTAAATTTTCTCCTCTAATCATTGGAACAGCTAACAATGAATAAGACTGATCTAATGCATTGTTAAATATCCGGGAATCTTTGGCTGTATCCTCCACCAATACCGTTTGCTTACTTTGGGCACAATAACCAGTGGCTCCTTGACCTAGTTTTAAATTAGTTTTCTCCAAATAGTCCTTCATATCTCCTTTGCAATATACTGCTTTAAGTTCTTCATCTCCCTCTAACAAAAAAATATAAAGGGAGTTTAGTTCTAGCACTTGACTACAATGTTCTCCTACCTTTGATAAAGTTTTTTCAATATCTAAACTGGCATTAATTTCTGTAGTTATAGTATAAATACCATGAAGCTGTTCATTTAATCGGGCAACTTTTTTATATAACCGGAAAACATATGAAGAAGTAACTAAAGGAACAAAAATAATTACTATTGAAATGGGATCATAATTATACAGTCCCGCCATTATAATCCCTAAAGGTACTGTAATAAAATATGTTAATAAATCCCATTGAATATCGTGGAGTAAAATTTTAACAGTATAATTTCTATCTAACAAATGATAAAAGGTAGCTAAAATTACGTGGTTAATTACTATAATAGTAAATACCATTAGAAATAAAGGAATAATAGAATAATTATCAAATGCTTCCCAAGTTCCTCCAGAAATACTGAAAACATAGCCTCCAACTATAGTAGATGTAGAAACAATTCCCACATTAAATAAGGCATCAATTACTTTTCGTTTATCAAAAATAAGTTGAGTTAAGAGTATACCTAATGAAACAATCAAAACTGGTAAAAAAAGGTCTTGGAAAACATAAAAGGCACAGAGAATAAAGGCAAAAGCTAAAGACAAATGACCTTTAGCAAGGGGTATTGTCATTCTCTCTAATAAAGAAGACAATACTAAAAATAAAAGGATGAGACCAAAATTATCACTAGTAAATAGTTCTCTACTAGATATACCCCCTAAAGACAGTAAAATAATCCCTAAACCTGCCACCGCTCCTTTAAAAACTTTTTGTTTTCCCATAAAGCCCCCTCCAAAGTAAAGAAAAAACTAAAATATATTAAATTTTAGCATAAATTTTGCAAAATTACCATATCTTTTTTTCAAAAAAAAAAGACCCTGCTGAGGGGGGGGCAGGGCCGAGGGGTAGTGTATCACTTCAAGTAATATATTAGCAAAATTTGTCGAAAAAACAAGTATTTTGGGTACTATTTTTATTAAATTTTATTTAGTACTTTAGGACTAGCCGTTATATCTGAAAAATAAAACTTTATTGTTTTCTCTAATTCTGATAAAGTCAATTTATTTGTATCTAAGAGAATAATAACATCTCCATTACAGCTTTTTAGGAAATATTCTATAACGGAATTCCTTGAACTATCTAAAACTTTTAGAAAATAAAATTGTCTTGCTAATTTCCTTCCGATGTTTAAGGTTTGATCGGTAGAACCAAGATCGAAAATCACCACATCTACAGGACAAAGTAAATTTTCATCAAAATAACAAAGTGAAGCAATATATCTAATTATTTTCTCTAAATTTTCTTCCCAATTATAAACAAAAAGAACCATTGAGGTTTTAGGTCTAGTAATCTTTTTCCCCTTTATTAAACCAAAACTCCATTTTAATAAACTGAATAATCCAATTATAACCAACATCCATAGAATACTTTCTTTCATAAACAAATCACCCCTGCTTTACTATATGCAAGGGGTGGGCAAGTGTACCAAAAATTTATTATAAATGTACAAAACCTTCTTTTATTCCCTTTACCACTGCTTGCGTTCTATCGTAAACTCCAAGCTTTTTAAATACTCTACTGACATGATTTTTAACTGTTTTTTCACTGATGTTTAATTGATCACCAATTTCCTTGTTACTCCTTCCCTCTGCCATTAGTTGATAAACAACTAATTCCCTGTCAGTTAAATCATAAACATTTTCCACTATTACTTTACCATTACTTGAAGATTTTTTCCCTTTTTGTAGTTCTTTAAATAATTTTATAGTTAAAGATGGATGAATAAATGCATCTCCTGTGTAAACATTACGGATCCCTTCAACAATCTTTTCACCTTCTAAATCCTTTAACATATAGCCTTCAGCCCCAAATTTAATAGCCTCTAATATGTACTCATCCCCATCGTGGATTGTTAACATAATTACTTTTGTGCTAGGATAATTAGTTTTAATCCACTTTGTCGCTTCTATACCATTCATTTTAGGCATATTTATATCCATTAAAACAATATCCGGTCGGTATTTTTCCACCAATTTACAACCTTCTTCTCCATTTTCACCTTGACCTACTACTTCAAAATCCCTTTCAAAATCTAAGATTTTAATAATCCCTTGCCGTAAAAGTTTATGATCTTCCACCACTACAATTCTAATCTTCTCCATCTATATCCCCTCCACCTTTTTTACACATATGTAACCATGTGCTAAAATTTTTGTTAGTATTATTGTGAGTCTTTGTTATAAGGGATTTCCACAATAATCATTGTCCCTTGTCCTAAACCAGTCTTTATTTGGAATTTGCCTTTCAATAAACCAACCCTTTCTTTTATACCAATAATTCCATAACATTCAAGGGTAGGGTCAGCTAGATTTTCCTTTAATTCAAAACCAACTCCATTGTCTTTTATAATAATTTTAATATTGTTATTATCTACTTCCATTTTAACCATAGCTAAGGAAGCTTTACTATGTTTATATATATTTTGTAAAGCTTCTTGGATTATACGAAAAATAGTTACTTCTATCTCACTATCAAATCTCTGCTCTTTCCCAAATAACACAAATTCAACACGGATATTGTTTTTTTCACTAAAATCTTCACAATACCTTTTTAATGTAGTTATTAGCCCCAAATCATCTAATACCATAGGTCGCAATTGGTGAATTATCCGGCGAATTTCACCTAAGGTATCTCTAACTTTATTCTTTATATCGGTTAATTCTTCTTTAGCTTTTTGAGGATCAATACCTAACATCTTCTCAGCTATTTCGGTGCTTAAAATGATATCCGCTAAACTTTGTGCCGGCCCATCATGGATTTCTCTAGCCAACCTTTTCCTTTCTATCTCTTGAGCTTGAATAATTTTATATCCAATATCTTTTTGTTGCTTATATTCAGCGGCCTGTTGTGACATATTCTTAATATTTACCAACAAATAATCAAGGGCTACAGAAACGTGATTAATTAAATGTTCCGCCTTTTCCACCATTTTTTCTAAACTCCTAAGACGAATTTGTAGTTCATTCCTTTTTTCCAAAAGGTCTTTTTCCTTTTGTCGATATAAAATTAAGTCTAATTTTAATTGATGGGCATATTCATAGGCTTCTTGGATAGCTTTTTGATCATATATATTAAAATTTTTGCTAACCTCCATCAATCTAATCCTTGCTTTTTTTTCCTTTACTTCAGTTTCATCAACCAATTTTACTATTTTTTTTGCCTCTATTTCCATTTCCGAAAGGTTAGTTTTAACTTTATTCAATTCCATCCTTGCAGATTCAGAAATATCAAATATTGCTTCTTTACCTTGGGTAATACTTTCTATAATCTTGTCAGTTACATTATCTAGTAACTTTATATCTAAATTATCCAATTAAAACACCTCATTAAAAGGAAGTCTAAAGTTTATAATTCTACATTTTTCTACAATTTCCTGCATAAAACTTCTGAATAATTAGTTGTAAGGACTTATTTACTAATTAATGGTATCAAAAAAGCACATCTTATTGAATCAATATCCTAAATATAGATCATTATCTACCTAATTAGGAAAAGATCAAAAAAGATGTGCTTTAATTTCAAGTATTATTTAACTTTTTGAGCTAAAATTTCCGCCTTATCTGTTTGTTCCCATGGTACCTGGATGTCAGTTCTTCCAAAGTGACCATAAGCTGCAACTTGTTTATATATAGGTCTTCTCAAACCTAAATCCCTAATTATGGCACCAGGTCTTAAGTCAAAGGTTTCTTTAACAGCCTTCTCAATTTTCTCTACAGGCACTTTTTCTGTACCAAAGGTTTCCACCATTATTGAAACAGGTTTTGCTACACCAATGGCATATGCCAATTGTACTTCACACTTATCAGCTAAACCGGCTGCTACTACGTTTTTAGCTACATAACGGGCAGCGTAAGCAGCTGAGCGGTCTACTTTTGTTGGGTCTTTTCCAGAGAAAGCTCCTCCACCGTGTCTAGCATAACCACCATAGGTATCAACAATAATTTTTCTACCGGTTAACCCTGCATCCCCTTGTGGACCACCGATAACAAATCTACCGGTAGGGTTAATTAAAAATTTAGTATTTTCATCTAAAAACTCTGTAGGAATTACAGGTTTAACAACATGTTCAATGATATCTTTTTTTAGAGTTTCTAAAGAAACTTCAGGACTATGTTGAGTAGAGACAACTACAGTAGTAACTTTAGTTGGTTTACCATCAACATATTCCACTGTTACTTGAGTTTTTCCATCAGGACGTAAATAAGGTAATATATCAGATTTTCTCACTTCAGAAAGTCTTCTTGACATTTTATGGGCTAAAGAGATAGGCAATGGCATAAGCTCTGGAGTTTCATTACATGCAAACCCGAACATCATCCCTTGGTCTCCAGCCCCTATAGCATCGATATCTTCCATTTCACCTTCTTTTGCTTCTAAAGCTTTATCTACACCCATAGCTATATCTGGAGATTGCTCATCAATGGCAGTCAATACTGCACAAGTTTCAGAGTCAAAACCAAATTTTGCCCTTGTATAACCTATTTCCTTCACCGTTTCCCTTACAATTTTCGGAATATCCACATAGCACTCTGTGGTTATTTCTCCCGAAACCAATACTAATCCTGTTGAAACCATAGTTTCAGCTGCAACCCTCGCATTGGGGTCTTTTTCTAAAATGGCATCTAAGATAGCATCAGATATTTGGTCAGCAATTTTATCAGGATGCCCCTCAGTTACCGATTCAGAAGTAAATAAAAATCTGCGGCTCATATTGTTAACCTCCTTATATGTATAGAGTGGATTTTGTGCAATAAAAAACCCCTTCAATTTTAAATGAAGAGGGCTCAGCCTCTCTCATCTGCGGGAATTAGCACCGTGCTAAATTTTAGCCGGTTGCCGGGGTTCTTCGGGCCCGTCCCTCCACCTCTCTTGATAAGAGTTTTCTATTGTCATAACTAGTTTAATTAAAGATAACCCATTAGTCAAGCCCTTTTAAATATTTATTTTTTATAAATAAATTCACAAAAAATTAACATAATGATATAATAAATTTAAAATCTAAACATTAGGTGATGAAAATGTATAAAATGGCTGTATTTGATATTGATGGAACATTATTAAATTCCCAATCCCAAATCTCCAAGGAAAATTTAGAAGCTGTAAAAAAAGCTAAGGAATTAGGAATAAAAATAATATTGGCAACAGGAAAACACCATCTATCTGCCCAACCCCTTTATCAACTATTGGACTTAACAGATCCCCAAGTAAGTTGTAATGGTGCAATTATATATTGCCCTGAAAGTAAAAAAATTATTAAAACAAATCCTATCGATAAGGAAACATATTTAAGTACCTTAGAAAAATTAAAAGAATTTCCTTTTCCTTCCGTTGTTTATACTGCAAAAGGTTTTTATAGTACTTATTCACCAGAAGATCTAACGAAGATAATCCGAGTAGGTGAAAATAAAATAGAATATATTACCGATTATAGTAATTTAGAAGATGTAGCTAAAATACTCTTGGTATTGCCATATCACCTGAAAAGGGAAGAAAAATTAATTAGAGATATGGCTAATGAAAATATTTCCGTAGTTAGAACTTCAGAACATTTTTTAGAATTTGTCGCCCCTGCTAGTAATAAAGCTTTGGCAGTAAAATACATAGCTGATATGTATAATATATCAGAAAAAGAAATTATCGCCTTTGGAGATAGTGAAAATGATGTGGAAATGTTGAAAATGGCCGGGTTAGGGGTATGTATGGGAAATGGCAGTAAAATAGCCAAAGAAAATGCAGATGTAATAGTCAGTGATAATGATAAAAATGGTGTTAAAGAAGGCCTTTATAGGTTTGTAATCAATCGGTAGTTGGAGGTGGAATTAATGCCGGCAAATTTAACTCCCCAGTACTACGAAGCAGAAGAAGCCTATAAAAAAGCAACTACTATAGAAGAAAAAATTAGGGCATTACAAGAAATGTTAGCAGTTATTCCGAAACACAAGGGTACTGATAAGCTGCAAGGAGATATTAAGAAAAAAATCTCTAAACTTAAAAAGGAAGCAGAAAATAATTCAAAGGGGAAAAAGTCTGGCTTTGATCCCTTTAATATCGAAAAACAAGGGGCAGGGCAAGTTTTCGTATTAGGTTATCCCAATTGTGGTAAATCCGCCTTTGTCGGTGCATTAACCAATGCAAAAACCAATGTACAAGACTTTCCCTTCGCTACTCAACAACCTGTGGTAGGAATGATCCCCTTTGAAGAAGTCTATATTCAACTTATAGATACTCCACCTATAACGGAAGAGGGAATTCCAGGTAATTTTAGCAACGCCTTAAGACACTGTGATCTTATATTAGCTTTGGTAGATTTAAGTAGTGATAACTGTGTAGAGCAGCTACAAGGTATAATTGACAATTTAAAAAAGCGGAATTTATTAGTAGAAAACAAGTCACCTAAAACTTTTACTTTAGATGATATTATCTTTTTAGGGACAAAGTCTGACCACCCCACTTCTGCCGATAATCTTCAAATTATTTACGAGTTGATTTCCAATTGCCCTAAAATATTACCTATATCTATTTACTCAGAAGAACTAAAATCTTTACCAAAAGTCATATATGAAAAATTAAATGTTGTTAGAATATATACCAAAGCCCCAGGAAAAAAACCAGATTTTGAACGACCTTATATACTCAAAAAAGGGTCGACAGTAATGGATTTAGCCCTAGAAATCCACAAAGATATAGCCGCAAATTTAAAATCTGCTAGGGTTTGGGGTTCTGCAAAATTTCCTGGACAAAGTGTTGAACACACATACCTTTTAGCTGATAAAGATATTGTTGAATTATTAACATAATAAAGCATTAAAGCCGTCTAGGTTGCTAGACGGCTTAATTTATCTAACTGAAAACTCAATTATACTCCTTAACCTTAGTCCACTTTCATCTTCAATTCCATGTAATTCTATTTTATAATTTCCAGCTGCCCTTAAAGGAGGTATTTCTAAATTATAACTTTCACCTGATTCTAAGATAAAATCAACTCCATCACTATGCAAAGGGTCAGGCAATTGCATCCAATGGCCATTTTCATTTTTAATATATAATTTTAAACCTAATGTTTTATTAGTAAAAATCAAATTGTTCCAACGATCATTAGTTACTAAAATTTCAATTTTATCATTTGATCTAGGATGTTTTGTTAATAACTCAGTTTTAAAAGTTGGGTAGGGATAAATATAGAAAGTAGATTCTCCTTTAATCAAATTAACGTAATCTTCTCTATACCAGCCTTCAAAAACCACTTTATATTCCCCTTCTGTCAACAAATCATGATTTATCTTTATTTCAGTTTCTTCTTCTGGCAACAACATATGAATAGCAGGAATAAAATCTAGGGGAAGAATAATTTGCTGCCACATCCCGTTTCCTTCCCGCTTAAAGATATTTATACCATAATAGTTGTCAGGAAAAAGCAAATTTTGATTAGATTGATTTGTTAATTTAAAAACAATAGTTTCTTCTTTACCATAACGCCTTAATAAACTTTCTACTTTTAATTTAGGTTCCTCTACATTGGGGACATTAGAGGATAATTGAATTTTAGCAATAGTAAATACCGATATTGTAACTATGATTAATGTTGTAATCACTATTTTTTTATTCATTATAATCCTCCTTCCCCATTTTAGTTATACATTATATTAGACTTTATTTCTTACAAAAAGTTTCATTTTTCTACAAATTTGTTTCTAAAATTAGCTTACAAAAAGCTGCCGTTCCTTCCCACAATACTCCTTCATCAATATTGAATTTGGGATGGTGGTGGGGATAAACTATCCCTTTTTCTTCATTACCAGCCCCTAAGAAGAAAAAACAACCCGGTGCTTTGTTTAAAAAATAAGCCATATCCTCTCCACCCATAGTAGGTTTTTTCAAATTTATTATATCTTCTCTAGAAAATATTTCTATTAATTTTTTATTAACAAATTCTGTGACTTCTTTGTTATTTACCAGTGGTGGATAACCTGAAATAATTTCCACTTTAGCATAGCCACCATAACTTTTAGCTATTCCTTCCACTAACAATTCCAAACGGCTGAAGATTTCCTTTCCTGCTGCTTCTTCTAGGTATCTAATTGTCCCTGTCAAAAGAACCTCTTCTGGAATTATGTTAAAGGCAGTTCCTCCTTGAATTTTACCAAAGGAAATTACTGCAGTATCAGTAGGTGCTAAATTTCTACTTACTATGGACTGTACAGAAGTTATAATATTGCCGGCAATTAAGATAGGGTCAACAGCTTTTTGGGGCATTGCTCCATGTCCACCTCTACCCTTTATAGTAATTTTAAATTCTACTGTAGCAGCCATAATTGGATTATAGCTTAGCCCTATTTGCCCACCCTTTAATTCAGGAAAAATCAGTCCTATATGACAGCCATATATCCTTTGAAAAGGGTAATCCCTATATAAGCCATCGTCTAACATCCTTTTTGCTCCACCATAACCCTCTTCCCCAGGCTGAAAGATCAATAATAAATTATTTTTTAATTTATCTTTGTTATTGTATAAATATTTAGCTGCTCCTAATACCATGGCAATATGGGCATCATGGCCACAAGCATGGTTTTTCCCAGGATAAATAGATTTATATGGCAAGTCATTTTCTTCTTCCATCGGTAAACCATCGATATCAGCCCTCAAAGCTACTATAGGGTAATCAGAATCTACTTCCAAATATGCAATTACACCGGTTTTAGCATAACGCCTTAATTCTGAATAACCAATTTCCTTTAATATTTCCTCTATTTTAACAGCTGTTTCTTCTACATCAAATCCTACCCCAGGGTGTTGGTGAAACCACCTTCTCCAAGAAATTATTTCTTTTTCCAAAGCCTTAATTTCCTTTATTAAATCCATATAACCCCTCCATCAATGTTTATCAATAATTTAAATTTTACCATTAATTTATTATAAGAAAAATAAATCTTTAGTATCAAACTTCATCTTTAAATACAAAAAAGTGGCCTAGTGCCACTTTTTTAACCCCATTTACCTTTGTTAATATGGTTTTCTATTTCAGCTAATGCCGTTTGTTTGATAAATTCTGCCATTTCTAAGGTCTCAGTAAAGAGTTTTTTACAACCAGGATCTAAATTATCATCGATTCCTGCTTGGGCTAAATCTTGTAAGTCTTCCATAGTATTAACAAGTTCCCTTAATAATGAGTTAGTAAATCTTGATCTTTCTACCTTTTCTCTACTTTCTTCTACTAATTGGACAAATTTCTCTTGAGGAGCTCCGCATTTAGGACATTTTTCTGGTGCACCTTCACCATTATGAATATAGTTACATACTCCACATTTCCACATCATTAACCTCTCCTTTTCATTTTTATCTTCCTTTAGCAAGAAAGTTACTACTAATTATCAGCAACTAATAATTATTACTGATATTTGTATTATATAAAAAATCTGACAGATTTGCAAGGGATTTATAAAATATTTTTTAGAGAGAATTTTATATAGTTATTGTTTTATCATCGGTTAGGTTTTCCACTATATCATACATATTAGTAATCGTCCCTACTGCCAGCTGCTCTTTGACATTATAAAAGTCTAAACAAGTACCACAACTTAAAATTTCTGTTCCTTTACCTTCCATTATTTTTAAATCCTCAACTGTTTGAGAGCCTTTTAAGGCTAAAAAGACGCCGCTGTTTACCAACATAATTCTCTTAGGAGCTACTTCCCTTTGAGCTAATGTATAAATAAAAGCTTTCATCAGTCCTTCCCCTAACTTATCATCACCATATCCTAAATACCTAGTCTTAATTAAATAAGTACCTTGTAAATCTCCCCCCTTTATTTGCAATTCTTCTCCCCCTTTGCTAATAATAATTTCAAATTTACCGCCACTTTCTATAACTTCCGTTTGTAAACCTAATTTACTACATAATTTTAAAACATTTTCCTTAGCCACATCATTATCTACTATTGATTTAACAGGTAGCCCTTGCTCTATGGCTTTTTTAGTGTTAATTACCGGTTGTGGACAGGTTAATTTTGAATTGTCTACTATCTGCATAAAAAAACCTCCTAACTCAAAATTAGTAATTAACAATATTTTACCATAACATGCGTTTTAATCTTCATTCTGAAGTATAACATTATCTTATAAGATAACAGTTTGTAGACAAAGTCATTTTTTAAATGCTGTGGTAATTAAACATTCTAACAAAGTTTTGCGTCGAGATTTAAGGCTTCTATCTAAAAGGAAGAAGGGTACCGCTCTAATTCGCCATCCATGGCTCAATAGAGCTTTCGGAACGTCCTGTTCCTCACCCCTTCTTCCTTTTATCTAATCAGCTCTTAAATCTATCTCCTCGACTTAATCGTATCTTTGTTTAATTACCACAGCTGATGATGACTTTGTCTATAGTTTGTCTTCAGTTTGAAGGAAGAAGGGATAGCCCTTCTTCCTTTACTATTAATTTTTACCTATATAACCGTATTTCTTTCCAAAGACAAAGG
>NZ_FOIF01000010.1 GCF_900111575.1 Anaerobranca gottschalkii DSM 13577
AAATTACCTTATCATAGGATATTTTTGTGTCATCAAAAAGTACATGGCTTACATTAACTACAGTGATATTTTCTAAACTTAATAAAGTTTTCTCAATCTCTCTAGCTACTTTTTCATCAAGACTGGCAAATGCTTCGTCTAAAAAGATGATATCTTTATTGGCAAGAAGACTTCTGGCAATAGCTATTCTACTTTTTTCACCGCCAGATATATTCTTACCATTGTCGTAAATTATTGTATCTAATTTATTTGGTAATTCTTCTACAAACTGGGTAAGCCCTGACCTTCGAATAGCTAAGTTAATCTCTTCATCACTATAATCTTTATAAAGGGTTAGATTATTTCTCAGCGTATCTTCAAAGAGAAAAACTTGCTGCTCTACATTTGCAATGATGTTAAAATAACTTTCTTTAGTTATATCTTTCAAGTCTAAATTATCAATAGTTATTACACCGTTAGATGGAAGAAAATATTTACGTAATAGTTTTAGTAAAGTGGATTTACCTCCACCACTGGGACCAACAATTAGATATTTCCCACCCTTTTTAAATTTTAAATTAATATTCTTTAAGATTAGATGATCATCGTATCCAAAGGAAACATCCTTTAATTCTAAGGTATCATTAAAAGAAGTAAGTACAATCTTCTCCTCGTATTGATTGTTATTTTTAAGGGTTTCTTCCATTTTTTTAAATAAAGATTTAACAGAAAATATTTTTGGCAACCATTCGGCAACTTGCATTAGAGGGTTAATGATTTTATCCATATTACTAATTATTAATACTACTCCACCGGCAGTCATATGACCTCTAATAGCCATAAAAATTACTACTGCGGCAATGCCAAAAAAGGAAAGAAGAACTGTAAAATGTTGGATTGCCAAGAAAAATGTATATATCTTATCAATAACATAACCTTTATATTGGATATCTTTACTTTTATTATAGAAATTGTCCTTAACTTTAGAACTAAGGTCATTGGCTTTAATAATAGAAAATGCTCCAAGAACTTCTCTAATATAGGAAGTATAATCTTCGAAAAGTTTAGATCTTTGAGCTTGATGTCTTTGAAGAGGTTTGCTTAAAAATATTGTTAAAATAGTACTTAATAAAGTAATGATAACTGCTAATAACAAGGCGAAGGGGCTTACAGAGTAAATAACAATTACAGCTACTAGGAAAGAAATAACATTCATGCAAACTTGAAAAATACCTTCAATATAATTGTTTTCAATTATATTCATATCATTAGTCATTGCTGAGATATACAAACCATTATTATCCCTTTGAAATTCACTAATATTTTTTTTGAAAACACTATTCATAAAAGCAAACTTAAGGGAAGAAAGTGTTTTGTATTTGTATAACCCTTTCGCAAAGGATAAAGCAAGATTGATAGGTAACAATGATATAGCTAAAAAAACTAAAATCTTTGCTTCATTAAAAAATAACATTTTATCTCCTGCTAATGCAGTATCAACGACCCTCATCATAAATATCGAAATGAATCCTTCAATAATAGAAGAGGCAGCACCGATTAAAACAGCTAAAATCAAAAATGGCCATTTGTTAAATACTGAATTTTTCATACGGCAATCTCCCCCCGAAAATATTCTTCACTGGTATATTTATTGATTTTCCCGTTAACTATTTCTAGAACATAATCGTATTTTTCTGTAATTCCTTGATAATAGCGATGGGAAATGGCGATAACGGTACTATCTAAAGAGAGAATAGTATTTTCGATACTCCTACCTAATTCTTCATTTAAACTTGAAGTCCCTTCATCAACGAACAATATCTCTGAATCTTTAATAATTGCCCTTGCTATCGAGATCCGCTGCCTTTCACCACCAGACAAATTTTTACCATTTTCTAAAATCATCTCATTTAAACCTAAAGCCTTTTTATTTATAACATCTTTTAAACCGGCGGCATCAATAGCTTTAACAATTTTCTCTTCTTCATAGTCTTTATAAAGGGTAATATTATTAATTATGGTATCTTCGAACAAGAAAACATCTTGATAGATAAAGCCAACCTTTTGATTGAGGCTATCTTCATTTATCTCTTTATAATCAATACCGTCAACGGTGATCATTCCTTGATAATCATCATAAATTTTAGAAAGTAATTTAATAAGGGTAGATTTGCCAGCTCCACTAGCACCTTTAATTAAGTATTTCTTTCCTTTTTCAATTGTAAAACTTACACCACGAAAAACTTCTTTACCTTCATAGTTAAAATATAAATCTTTGACTTCTATCAGGGATTGGAAGGAAAATTCTTTATCTCCAGAAGAGGCTGGAAGGATATCTTCATCGGACTTAGTTATTTTATTGTAGATATTGACTGAGGATTTGAGTTCATTTAACAATGGCAATAAGCGAACCATACTCCATACAGAATTGCTTGATAATTGAAACATAAATATCAGTCTTGTTAGGGACATATCGGTAGAGTGGAGGTTTAACAAATATATTAGTATAGAAACAACCACAAAATATCCCATCAAATTACTAACCCTAGCTTGGCCTTCGGTAAATACAGTATATTGGTACTTCCTTTTCTCTAGATTCTTTATTTTAAGTAGAGTTTTCTTTAGGAATCTATCTTCTATATTATTCAATTTTAAAATTTCTAAGCCGTTAAAGGTATTAGCAATATCTATTGAAAATTCTTCATTACTATTAGAAACTTTTTCTTGTAGTTCAACAGTTTTCTTTTCAAATAATTTTATAATTAAGAGTAAAAGCAATGAAATAAAAAGTATACCTATTGCAAACAAAAAGTCCATAAATCCTAATATAATTATTACGGCAACGAAGGTACCACCGGTAAATATAACATTGATTAGTTTTAAGAAAAAATTATTTTCAAAGATGTTAATATCATTGATTAAGTTAGATATATATGAGTCCTTTGATTTCATATTAAAGGTTTTATATGATGACTTCATGATTTTATCAAAGGCCTTAACTCGAACATCTAAAAGAGTATCCCGCATAAAAGAAATTCTCATAAAACGGGAGATAAGATACAGGACCGAACCTAAAGTAACAGCACCCAAAGAAACAAATACTACCTTAGTAAAGTGCTCTATAGTGGCAATTTCAATACTTCCTATCATTAAAGCCAAAGTAAAGTTAATAATCAATTGATCTGCTATAGGTATCATACAAGCTAAGATGTATAAAGCGAATCTGAATTTTCTCTTTAACAAAAGTTCCTTCACATTTCTCACCATCCAATCTTTAAAATTTTAATTATAAATTTAAAAATTTAAAACTTTACTTTAATTATACACATAAATCTTAAAATTTCAAGAGTTATTTTGAATATTTTTATTTATAAATTTAATAATTTTAAGTTTTTAATTAAAAATGTTAAAAAATAATAACACAGTGCTTTGTATTTGTAATGAATAAAAATTATTATACTAATTATAAAAAACTCTTGACTTGAAAATGAAAAAAGTATATAATTTATATTGCTGTGAGAGTTAAATAAGTTTTATGCGGGTGTAGCTCAATGGTAGAGCCCTAGCCTTCCAAGCTAGTTACGTGGGTTCGATTCCCATCACCCGCTCCAATTTTATTAATAAATATGGCGGCATAGCTCAGTTGGCTAGAGCATACGGTTCATACCCGTAGTGTCCGGGGTTCAAATCCCTGTGCCGCCACCAACAGGTATATTACATCCCTTAAGGGATGTTTTTTATTTTGTAACATAAAAATTTAAAAAGGGAATAGATTTAATTATGTAAAATAAAGAAAAGAGTCCCTAAAAAATAGAAGGGACTTTTATTTTTCGCAAAAAATGGTAAAATATATCTTAATAAAAGAAGGAGGGGGTTGTAGATGAAAAAAGTATATATTTATACCGACGGTGCATGTTCTGGAAACCCTGGACCGGGAGGATATGGGACAATATTAAAATACAATGAACATGTAAAAGAGTTATCGGAGGGTTACAAACTTACTACTAATAACCGAATGGAACTCTTAGCAGTTATTAAAGGGTTCGAAGCTTTAAAAGAACCTTGTGATGTAACTGTTTTCTCAGATTCTAAGTACATAGTTGATGCAATAAATCAAAAATGGGTATATAAATGGAAAAATCAAGGATGGATGAGAAATGGTAAGGAAAAAGCCTTAAATTCTGATTTATGGAAAAGGCTTTTACAATTGATGGAACCTCATAAAACCCAATTTCTTTGGGTAAAAGGACATGCAGGTCATCCTGAAAATGAAAGATGTGATTTTTTAGCTACAGAAGCTATAAAAAAACCACATCTTTTGGATGATGAAGAATTTATGAAAGAAAGATCAAAGGAAAATAGTTTATTTTAAACCTAGTTTTCTTTCAAATTCCTTTACCATATTTGTATATTTGAAAATAGCATTTTGACTGGTTTCTCTTTTTTCATATTCTTCTACCATCTCATGAAATTTCCTTAAAGTTTCAGGTTTAAGCTGTTTTTCTGCAAACATGAAAAGGGCATTATCTTCTTTATCAATATGACGATGTAAAAGGTCTGTGTAGCAGATGGCATTGGCGATTATATCTAATCTAGCTTCATCATCACCTTCTTCATGTTTTTTTAGAGCGTCTTCTAAATTCTTGATAAATAACCTACCTAAATCGTGTTCCGCATACATCCCACTTAACGGCGCTTCAACTAAATCTTTACCTAATTCTTCTGTCATTATTTGAAATAAGAATTCTTCTTCCTTACCATGGTGATGTTTATCGGCAAAATTTCTAACAAAGTCGATACAATCTCTAAACAACATATAATCTACTTTGTTATTTAAAACTTCTACACAAGCTGCCCTTATTATCCTAAGCATTCTCTTTATGTACTTATGTTCATCAATCATCAATTGAATACCATTCATACCTTAAACCTCCTATTTTTAATTTTATTATACACATAGTTTTCTTTTTCTATTATGATATTTATCACAAGTTTATTGTTTTTCAGGATTTAATTTATTTTAAAAATATATTGAGGGAGGAATTAAAAATGGATTATTTAGAAAAAACCCTTTATAATTATGAAAATTACGTAAACCCTGCTATGGCTAGGCTATTTCGCTTTATGGGCCTTGCTACAATTGAGGAAAAGGCTGAAGGAATCTACATAACGGATAATAACGGAAAAAAATACATAGATTGTATTGGTGGATATGGTTCAATTAACTTAGGTCATTGTAACAGAGAAATAATTGAAGCATGTAAAGAACAAATGGACAAAATGCCACTATCTTCTAAGGTCTTGATAAACTCTAAGCTTGCAGAACTTTGTGCTTTACTAGGTGAAATTACCCCAGAAGGTTTACAATACTCATTTATCTGTAACAGTGGAGCAGAGGCAGTAGAAGGAGCCCTTAAATTAGCTAAAATAGCTACTGGAAAAAGTGAAATTATTGCAACAAAGGGCGGTTTTCATGGTAAAACCTTAGGTTCTTTAAGTGCTACTGGTAGAGAGCTCTTTAGAAAGCCCTTTGAACCACTATTGCCAGGTTTTAAACATGTTCCCTTTGGTGATTTAAAGGCTGTGGAAGAAGCTATAACTCCAGACACTGCAGCGGTAATCATTGAAATTATTCAAGGGGAAGGGGGAGTTATTGTACCCCCTGAAGGATATATTGTAGGTTTGAGGGAACTATGTACTGAAAAGGGAGTATTATTGATAGTAGATGAAGTTCAGACAGGGATGGGTAGAACAGGAAAAATGTTTGCCTGTGAACATTTTAATATAATCCCAGACATCCTTTGTCTAGCAAAGGCGTTAGGTGGAGGGGTAATGCCAATAGGTGCATTCGTTTCTACAGCGAAACTATGGGAAAAATTTATTGAAGCTCCCTTATTACATACATCTACTTTTGGAGGTAATCCACTAGCTTGTACTGCAGCTATTAAAACAATAGAAATTCTCAAACGGGATAATATTATAGATGAGGTTTGGGAAAAAGGTCAATATTTTATCGATAAACTATTAAAACTACAAGAAAAATATCCTAATGTTATTAAAGAAGTTAGGGGAATGGGGCTTCTCATAGGTTTAGAGTTTAGCAAAGAAGGAATTGGTGGTATGTTAATGTCAGAAGTTATTGATAGGGGACTATTAGTAGCTTATACATTAAATAACGAAAAGATTATCCGGATTGAGCCACCATTAATTATAACTAGAGAAGAAATAGACAAGGTTGTGGAAATTTTAGACGAAGCTTTTGCCACTGTAGCTATGTTTGTTGAAGAATTATAAAATTTAGGAGGGGTAAAAATGCCTTTTGTAGAAACTAGTATAACAGTTAAAGGTAACATAGAGGAGATTTATCCAATAGTTAAGGATATGGAAAGTTATCCTAACTTTATGGAAAGTGTTAAATCGGTGAAAGTTATAGAAAGGGATGGAAATACCACCTTAACTAAATGGGAAACAGAGCTTAAAGGGAAGCCTTTCAATTGGGTAGAAAGGGATACCTTTTACGATGAAGATTATAGAATAACATATCAATTGGTTTCAGGGGATTTGAAGAAATTTGAAGGTCAATGGACATTGACAGAAACAGAAAAGGGAGTAGAAATTCACTTAACAGTAGATTTTGAATTTGGTGTTCCTATGATAGCTTCATTACTTAATCCTATAGCTAAATTAATTATCAAACAAAATTGTGATTCGATGCTTACCGCCATAAAACAACAAATTGAGGGTTAATTTGTCCTAATAGTTTATACCAATCGCAAAAATATTGCCCTTTATAATAGGAATAACCCTATTACAAAAGGGCAATTTATTTAATATAATCTTTTTAAGGATGGTGATGAAATTGGAGAGAAGTTTTGTAATGATAAAGCCTGATGGCGTTAAAAGGGGACTGATTGGGGAAATTATCAACAGGTTTGAAAGAAAAGGCTATATTATAAAAGATTTAAAAATGATGACTATACCAGAAACTTTAGCTGAAAAACATTATCAAGAGCATCAACAAAAACCTTTCTTTAATGAACTAATTCAATATATTACATCAGGGCCTGTAGTGGCGATGATATTAGAGGGAGAAAATTGTATTTCAGGGGTAAGGACAATTGTTGGCAGCACTGACCCAACAAAAGCAGCCCCTGGGACCATTAGGGCAGATTATGCTACTAATATCCGCTATAATGTTATTCATGCCTCTGATTCACCAGAAAGTGCCCAGCGGGAAATAGACTTGTTTTTTAAGTAGTATATTTTAAGTAATATATAGAAGGAATTCCTGTTATTTTGCCGAATTAAATAATAATCAAAATAACAGGAGGAGTAGCAGATGTTGTTAGAAAGAGAATATGTACAATTCTTAGAAAAAATCTACAAAAAAACAGGGCTGAATCTCAACCTATACAAAGAAAAACAAATGAAAAGAAGGATTGACACCTTAGTTCAAAAATATAATAAGAACACCTATGAAGATTATTATAACTTGATTTTAGGAAACAGGGAATTGTTTGACGAATTTATGGATAAAGTGACTATCAATGTCTCTGAGTTTTTCCGGAACTTAGAAAGATGGGAAGTATTGAAAAAAGAAATAATCCCAATCTTAAGGCAATATAATAAGGGAAAATTGAAGGTTTGGAGTGCCGCTTGTTCTACCGGTCAAGAGCCTTACTCCCTTACAATGCTTTTAACCAATCTAGAGATCCCCCACGAAATTTTAGCAACAGACCTAGATAAAAAAGTTCTAAGTAAAGCTAAAGAGGGAAAATATGATATTAAAGAAATTTCTGGGATACCTGAAATTTACCACCAATATTTAGTTAAAGAAAAGGATCAATTCAGGATAAATCCTAGTTTAAAAACAAATATCACCTTTAAAGAGCATAATCTTCTAACCAATGACTACCCAAAGGGTTTTGATTTAATCCTCTGTAGAAATGTAATGATATATTTTAAAGAAGAAATTAAAAAAGAAATTTATAGTCAGTTTAATCAATCATTAAATAGAGGGGGAGTATTATTTGTAGGAAGTACAGAGCAAATTTTCTTCCCGCAAAAGTTAGGGTTTAAATCAATTCAAACCTTTTTCTATCAGAAAATAGAATAAAAAAACACCTAATAGGGTGGAAAAGATAAGGTGTTGGTATTACCAACACCTTATTAGTAGATAAAATAAAAAAAGACCTAAATTTAGGTCTTTATATTCAAAATGGTGAGCCATCCGCGACTCGAACGCGGGACACCCTGATTAAAAGTCAGGTGCTCTACCGACTGAGCTAATGGCTCATAGTGGCTGGGGTAGCAGGACTCGAACCTACGAATGCGGGAGTCAAAGTCCCGTGCCTTACCGACTTGGCTATACCCCAACATTAGATGGTGGAGAGGACTGGATTCGAACCAGTGAAGGCGGAGCCAGCAGATTTACAGTCTGCCCCCTTTGGCCAACTCGGGAACCTCTCCATGTTAAAGAAAAAATGGAGCCGACGATGGGACTCGAACCCGCAACCTGCTGATTACAAGTCAGCTGCTCTGCCAATTGAGCTACGTCGGCATATTTAGTGGCGGAGCTGACGGGATTCGAACCCGCGATCTCCTGCGTGACAGGCAGGCATGTTAGGCCTCTACACCACAGCTCCATGGTCGGGGCGAAAGGATTTGAACCTTCGACCCTCTGGTCCCAAACCAGATGCGCTACCAAGCTGCGCTACGCCCCGACAACAATAACAAGTATAATACAAGACCAAATCAATGTCAAGTGTTTTTTTGAAAAAAATTAAAAGTTTTTTATAGCATCCCAGAAATTTGACCAAATTTCTCTATTAAATAAGGATGTAAAATTACCTTGATTATCTTTAGTAATTAAATAAATTCCTATTTGGAGACCAATAATAAAAAGGAGAGCTGCTATTACTGGAAACCAAGTATATTTAAAAAATTTAACAGTTCCTTGACTAACTACCACTTTAACTTTTTTCCGAACCACTTTACCCACACCTCCTGCTACTTAAATTATACATTATTATAATTATATATTACAAGAAATATTTAATAAGGGGAAAAACATATGAAAAAATTTTGTTCTATAATTATTTTATTGTTTTTATTAAATTTAAATACAGAATATATTGAGAGGGAAGAGATACCTAAAGATTTAGGCTTAAATGTCCTTGAAATTTATAATTATAAAGAAGAAATACTTATTTTCTTTGATGGGTACCACCAAAATGGTGTGATTTATTTCGGGGATTTTAAAGATATCCACTTAATCTACGATTTCAGTGATTTAGATTTTATATTGGTAAGGGATAATACTAGTAATGTAAAAAATCTCAATTTTTACTTTATAGGGCAAAGAACTAATATTGAATTACAAGATGAAGACAACAACCTAATAATTATTGATGAAAATACTATATTTTTAGAATTAAAAAGATTTAAGTTTATTATATCTAATGATTTAGTTTCTGTCCAACACCTTTACAAATATGATCCCCAATTCTTTATACTCAGTCAATTAACAGATATTACTAAGGTAATAGAAAGTTTTAGTGTTGAACAAATTTTTATTGTAAGTGAAGAGTATCCTTCAGAAAATAATCCTTTAGTTTCCTTGATACCTAAAGGTTATTATGTACAATTTATTTGCAATGAAAGTTCATATAAATATCAATTTAAGATGTATTAAAATAAAAACCCTACCTTTTAGGTATTTTTTAGCAAATTTTTAATAGTAATTTAATAAAAAAGGAAAAAGGTAGGGGAGAAAAATGATATTAAAGTTATTAAATGAATATGAATTAAGAATTGCAGAATACGATCAGTATTTAGTGGTTTTTTTCAAACAAAATCCAGATGTAATAATTGGTCGTCTAAAAGTAAAAAATACCCTTGAAAGGGAAGAACAAAAAGAAAGATTTAAACTAATGCCTGCAGATTTAGTAGATGATCGAATCTTAAGCCTCTTTGATGGAATACTGTATACAGGAGGGATAATATCTCCAGTAAGATGTATATATTGCCATAAAAAACTATATTTTGATGAATATACCTTAAAAAATAACTATACTATAGAGTGTTGTTATTGTCACAATGAAAATAAGATCCAGTTTTGTAATTCAATTAGTGACGTAATATTATAAAATAAAAGGGGAAGGGGAGAGCCCTTCCTGTAAAATTATAGCTTACCGTTTTCCATTAAATATTTTTCCGCATTTTTAATCATTACTTTAACCATAGCACCACCAATTTTACCGCCAATTTTCCCACACTCGTAGGAAGTCATATTAGCCCAACCTTGAGTTTCGATTTTATTTCTAATTCCCAACTGTTCAGCAATTTCATATTTAAACTGATCAAGGATTTCCTCTGACATAATTTTATTTCTCTTAGCCATAAATATCACCTCCTTTACTATTAGTTTTAGCATTAAATAATTTGCTATGTTAGTATATCTTTCTATAATAAGTGAAGGCTGCCAATAAACTTTAATAGGTGGAGTTGTTAGTCTCCACCTATTTTTAATCAATATCCTATACCAAACTTTTTGTTAACGTCCCATCCTTGGTGTCATATCTCTAATGATTTGAGCTATTTCATCTAAAGACTCACTGATTGGTCTGCCTTGCTGAATATTTCTTGAAATGTTTTCTATCCTATTGGTGATTTCAGGATCTGCTGTAACTAACGCTTCGCTGATTTCTGGGAATTCCCTTTCTACTTTATCAGCAATTTGTCTTTTCATTTGTTGTCCAGCAGCATTATCCCTATTTCTTGCCTGTTGTTCATTTCCACCCTCTATCCTTACACCAATTAGAGCCATATTTCCCATAACTACTGCAGTGGCTCTATCAACATTCTCCATCCTTGTTACCATTTGGGCTATCCTTTCAGCAGTATCATCAGCTCTATTATTTGCCCTTGGAGCAGGTGTAGGTGCTGGAGCCGGTGTTGGAGCTGGTGGTGCTGGCCTCATATTAGGAGTTTGTGGAACATTAGGATCGTATGGAGATGGATTTACTGGCGGTCTGTATGGATCTGGAGTTTGATCAGGTGGAACATTTGGTGCTGGAACAGGACTTGGTGCAGGAGCAGGACTTGGTGATGTTCTACATCCTACAACGGTAAATATCATCGCAAATACTAATAAACCAACCAAATAAAATTTGGTTTTATTCAAATAAAACACCTCCTTAAATTTTTTTTGCTTCTTCGTTAATATCTTTCCACTTGCATAAACAATATATACTTGACAAAATTAGTAGTTTTATACCTAAAAATCTATAATTTTACAAAAAAATTTTTTAATGATAAGATTATTAAAAGAGAAATTTGTAGAGGTGAAGGAAATGAATGTAATGATAACCAATGATGATGGCATTTATGCCAAAGGCATAGATGCTTTAGTAAAAGAGTTTTCAAAAAAAGGACACAAAGTCTTTGTAGTTGCACCTGAAAGGGAGCGAAGTGCCGTTAGTCAAGCAATAACTCTACATAAACCTTTAAGAATACAAGGGGTAGATAAATGGAAAGATATTGAAGCCTATGCGGTAAATGGTACTCCAACCGATTGCAGTAAATTAGGATTAACAGAATTAATAAAGGAACCAGTGGATGTAGTGGTTTCAGGAATCAATAAAGGCCCTAACTTAGGAACCGATGTTTTGTATTCTGGAACTGTTTCAGCAGCAATTGAGGCAACTATTATTGGGGTACCTGCTATTGCCATATCTTTAGTTGGACATAATAATGAACTTGACTATACCTTTGCTGCACAAGTTGCAGAAAAATTGGCTGTGGAACTATTAAAACAGGGAGTACCTAAAGATACTTTATTAAATGTCAATGTCCCCCATTTACCAAAAAATGAAATTAAAGGTGTTGCCATAACTTCTTTAGGACAAAGGAGATATGATAAACTCTTCCATAGAAGGGAAGATCCTAGAGGAAACGTGTATTATTGGATGGTAGGAGAGGTACAGGATTATATAGAAGATCAAAATACCGATGTGGCAAAAATTAAAGAAAATTATATCACTATATCCCCTATCCATTTTGATTTTACAAAATATAACTTAATAAATATGTTGGAAAATTGGCAGTTAGATGAAAAATTGTTTTAAAAACTATTGGAAAAAATCTCGAAAAGATATATAATAATGTTAGATGTCAGACAACTAATGGAGGGATTTTCATGGAAAAACACTTTGATAAAAATTTGGCTTCAATGATTGATCATACTTTACTAAAAGCACAAGCAGCAAAGGAAGAAATTATTAAATTATGTCAAGAAGCAAGGGAGTATGGTTTTGCTACTGTATGTGTAAATCCCTGCTACATAGAATTGGCTAAAAAAGAATTAACAGGAAGTAATGTGGGAATTACTACAGTAATTGGTTTCCCCCTTGGAGCTTCTACTACTGAAGTTAAGAGATTTGAAACAAAAGATGCATTAGATAAAGGGGCAACTGAAATCGACATGGTTTTGAATGTGGGAATGATGAAATCTGGGGATTATGATTATGTTTTAAATGACATTAAAGCTGTGGTAGAAGAGGCAAAAGGAAGGGGTATAGTAAAGGTAATCTTAGAAACCTGTTATCTCACTGAAGAAGAAATTGAAAAAGCTTGTCAGTTATCTATGGAAGCTGGGGCAGATTTCGTAAAAACATCTACTGGTTTTGGTACAAATGGTGCAACTGTAGAACACATTCAATTGATGAGAAAAACTGTTGGAGAAGATAAAGGAGTAAAGGCATCTGGAGGAATAAGAAACAAAGAAGTGGCTGAAGCAATGGTTAGAGCAGGTGCTAACCGTATCGGTGCCAGCAGTAGTATAGCTATTGTAGAAGGTAAGGAAGCTTCCCAAGGTACATATTAATTCCAAAGATAAACACTTAATAATCTCCTTAAATATAAAGGAGATTATTATTTTTTGTCGAATAATATATAAGGTTAAAGTTTATTATTAAAATCTAATTAGAAGGTGTAAACGATGAGAAACAGAAATTTATTCACTAGAAAAAGACCAACAAATAAGAAGAAGTTATTAACACTATTTTTCCTTTTAATATCTTTTAGTATATTTATTTTTCTACTATCTTTTTTAAACTCTCAAGAAGAATCTACTTCTTCTTTAAAGCGAAAATTAAAAATTCCTACTGACAGTAAAAATGTAGTACAGGAAATTCCTAAAACCGGGCTACCTCAGGAAAATTATTTTCTAGGAGTAACTGGTTTTCAAGAGGGAACAAATAACTTTATTAGATTTAACTTTACTAACCTAGAAAAAAGTGAAGTAAAGGTAGTAGACTCTAAGGAAAATATTAAAATTACAGTTACTAATGTACAAAACGCCGCAGAATTTTCTAATGGCTCCCATTTATTAAGCCATGTGACAATAGATGTCAAAGGGCAAACTATAACCTTCCTTTTAGATAAAAGACCTTTAGAGGGAAGGGGACAAAGGTATTTAATACAACAAGCCCCCCAATACATCCAATTTAAGCTTTTATCACCAGGCTTAGAAGGAAAAAGGATTGTCATAGACCCCGGACACGGCGGTATTGATCCAGGAGCCGTTGGTTCAACGGGGATAACAGAAAAAGAGGTGGTATTACCTATTGCACTTAAGCTTAAAGGGTTACTTGAAGAAAAAGGAGCAGAAGTGATTTTAACAAGATATTCCGATGAACGTCCTTTTCCAGGTACTTATCACAATGATTTAATAAAAAGGGTTGAATTTGCTGCCAACTTTAATGCAGATATGTTCATTTCCCTTCACAATAATGCCAATGATATAAAAAGTGTAAGGGGTATTGAAACACTGTACAATGCCAATACCTTTAATGGTTTACAGTCCAGAGAATTAGCTATCTTAGTACAACAACATTTAGTATCAGCATTTGGTGCTAGGGATCGGGGAGTGGTAAATCGCAATAGTATTCAACTTAGGGGAAAAAATTTCATATCTGTCCTTCCTGAAATCTTGTTTATTACTAATCCTGAAGATGAAAAAATAATTTTAAGGGCAGATTTTGCAGAAAAAGCGGCCCAAACTTTGTTTAATGCCATTAAAGAGTATTATTCAAACTAGACACTCCTAAGCTCCTTAATGTATAATTGAATTTCTAAAAGAGTTTTGGGAGGTTGAAAATAATTATGTTTATAACTAGGGGCAATTATAATGGGGATACAATAGTCAAATATCAACTATTAGAATTATATCAACCTTTATTGGGCTATGAGGCTATAGCCCTTTGGATATATTTAAAACATTGTATTAACAATAATTTAAACATGTCCTTTAAGGAAATTTATCAAAAATTACAAATGTCTGAGACAACTGGGACCATAGCCTTTAAGCTACTACTTAAATATCAGTTAATAAAACAAGAAAAGGATAAACTGGTTTTGTTAGAGCCCATGTCTTCAAACCAGTTTATTAAGTTTGTAAAAGATAATGAAAATATTGATATCGAAACGAAAAAAAGATTTTTTACTTTAGTAGAAAGTTATCTTGAACCGAAAGAAGAAGTTCTATTAGGTAATGAAGAAACTCCTTTTATCGAAAATAGTGATGAAATTACAGTAATTCAGCGTGAAGATGAGTTAGTAGCTCGCTTTATTAAAGAATGTAAATTTCATCCCACTAAACAATTGAGACAACTATTTGATGATTGGTTTTATCATATAAAAGATTTTAGGCTTTTAGAGGAATTATTAATTAGAACGAAAAATAAAATTGAAACTGATGGAATCAAGGGTTGTCCTAGTAAATATGCCGATAAAATTGTTAAAGAATGGCTATTGATGGGAATTAAAACTTATGAAGATTTAAATAAAAAAGATCAAGCATTTAAACAAAATTGGGAAGTTTATCGTATGGTAGAAAAGGAGTTAAATAAAGGGTATGATACTTTAACTCCTGAAGAAAAGAATATGATAAATCTTTGGTTAAAAGGTGATAAATCCTTAGAAGCCTTAAGTCCTACATTGATCCAAGAAACGATAAAACTGATAATAAGACATGGATTTTATAAGGGTAAAGGTTCTCCCACTGTTGCCTTTGTTAATAAAATAATCAATAAATTACAAAGGGCTAAGGTCAAATCATTACAGGAAGTGGAACAGTATCTTTTACCAAAAAGTAATAATAAAGAACCCTTAGAAAAGAAAAATTTCACCCACGAACACAGCAAATCTGACTTAGAAGAAGCTATTAGAAAAAAAACACTATTATCTTATGGCCTCAATGGGGAGGGAAATAATTGATGGAAGAATTGTATAATAAAATGTTAGATAGTGATAATTTTTTAATCAGACAAAAAATTGTAGCAAGCCATCAGAAAAATATTGAAAAACTTTATCAACAATTTCCTGACCTGAAAAAATTAGATACAGATATTGCTAATCTTCAAAAAGAGTATGCCATAGAATTAGCAAAAAAAATTAAGGGAGAACAATCCAAAGACCTTAAAACTCTACAGGAAAGATTAGATATCTTAGTTAGTCAAAAAAATCAATTCTTAAAAAACAATAATATTCCAGTTAACTATAAAGAACCCCAGTGGAAGTGCGGAAAGTGTCAAGATAGGGGAAAAATCTATACTTCTTTAGGAGTAAAGCCATGTGATTGTCAAGTTGATGATTCTTTGGTTTTCAAAAAAAGAAGGGCAGGTCTTACCCCGAAAATCCAAAACTCCACCTTTGAAAACACTAATTTTTTAAAATACTTACCAAATGATAGGAAAAATGCAGAAACTGTATATAAGGTAATTCAAAACTACTTAAATAAATTAGTTACTTATATTAAAAAAGGACAAGCCTTTCAAGAAGGAATTTTTATCCATGGCCAAACGGGATCAGGTAAAACCCATCTTTTAGGTTGTATAGCAAATTTTCTTATAGAACAGCAAATTGATGTTCTTTATGTGGTATATGCTGACCTCCTAGACAAAATTAGAGAAACATACAATGAAGAAGCTACAGAAACAGAGAGTGCCATATTGCGTAGGGTTACCTCAGTTTCTGTATTACTCATTGATGATTTAGGGATGGAAAAAAATTCTGAATTTGCCCAAAAGTATTTAGCCCAAATAATTGATCATCGTTACCGCAATATGTTACCAACAATTATAACTTCAAATTTCACCTTAACTGAGTTAAAAGAAAGAAGTAAAAATGATATGTATGGTGAAAGGGTAATTTGGCGGTTAGTGGAAATCAGTCATTTATTCCAGTTAACTGGAAACTTACGGAACACACTTTAATGGGGAGGAGGGTAAAACTTGAATTATGAAGCTATTTTAAATGAAATAAAGGATAAAATAGATATTGTAGATTACATTGGACAGTTTACAGAGCTAAAGAAAAGGGGAAACCTTTATCAAGGAAAGTGTGTTCTTCACAATGACAAAGATACCCCCTCACTAACGGTTTATGATGAAACCCAAAGTTTTTATTGTTTTGGTTGTAAAGCTGGTGGAGGAGTTTTAGACTTTGTAAAGGAATATTATAATTTTGATTTCAATGAAGCATTAGAATTCTTGGCGGAAAAAGCAGGGATTCAATTATCCCATATTGATTTATCAGTATATCGTAAAAAAAAGGCGAGGGTTCAACAAAATCAAGTACAACTAGAAGCTTCTAAAGAAGTTATGATCAAAACGGCAAATGTGGGTAAAGAGTACCTGAAAAGTAGGGGTATTACAGAACAAACGGTAAATGATTTTGAATTAGGATATGATGATAAAAACAATTCTATAGTAATTCCCATCCACGACGGTATGGGTAAAGTAGTGGGGTTTAGTAATCGGTTTTTAGATGAAGGGGTAGAACCTAAATATAAAAACTCTAGGAATGATGAAGTTTTCAACAAAGGGGAACTTTTATATAATCTCCATAGAGGTAGAAAACACCTAACCGATACCCTTTACGTAGTAGAAGGTTATTTCGATGTCATGAGTTTGTGGCAAAGTGGTTTTTTAAGTTCAGTAGGGATAATGAAGGATGTCCTTACAGAACAGCAAGGGAAAATAATTGCTAAGCTATGTAAAGGTAAACAATATAAAGCTGGAAAAACCATTATTTTAATTCCCGATAATGATTCTACTGGTATAAAAAGTGTTGAAAAAAATAAAAAAATATTATTAGATGAGGAACCTACTTTAGACATTCGGGTAGCCATACCAGAACATCCCTATAAAGATGTCAATGATATCTTAAAGGCTGAGGGAGAAGAGGGAGTTCAAAGGCTTTTAGAAAAGACCGTCTACGCCGATTACTTTATTTTAAAACATCTACTAAATGAGCAGAAAACCGTTGAAAAGGAATATTTAGTTGCTAAAGAATATATCACTCAAAATGTCTATAATGAAATGGTAGCAGAAGATTTAATTAAGTATCTGGCGGAGCGTTGGTCAAAAACAGTTTTACAGGTTAGAGAATATTTAGAAATCACAAAGGGAAAAACTAAAGGTAAAATGCCCCACAATACCTTTGTTGAGAAACAAGTGTTGGGAATACTATTGGAACACCCAGGAAAAATTGATGAAGTTGCCGATGTTTTAATTCCCGACCTCTTTTATAATAATCAAAATAGATATATCTACGAAATTATTCTCAATCAATATCAAAAAACAGGGGAAGTATCACAACTACATTTATATTTAGAACTGCAAAAAAGAGAAGCTGTAGATAATATTCAAAACTTATTTACCGAACTAACTTCAAATGCTCCACCACCTTCAGAACTCCATAAAGGAGTAGGAATTCTAAAAGATTTATACCTAAAGCGTAAGCTTTATAAAGCTGTAGAACAAATCGGAGATTTAGTTACTGAAAATGAAGAGGCATCTGTAGATAGTATTGCTTCTCAAGCTCAAGAACTAATTTTCCAAGCCACTGATATCAATACAAATCAAAAAACTATCTATGATATTAATGAACTACTTGCAAATAGGTTAGAAGAATATGTTAAGCGAAAGGAAGGATTAACTCCTAGGGGACTTCAGACAGGGTTTATGTCCCTAGATAGCTTAACAAATGGTTTTAAAAATAAACACTTAATAATTTTAGCTGCTGCTACTTCTACCGGTAAAACTGCCTTTAGTTTAAATATTGTAAGGAATGTAATTAAGAGAAAACTCCCTGTAGCTTTTATCAGTCTTGAGATGAGTGCAGAAGAAATTATGGATAGATTGATAATCCAAGAGTTAATGATCGATAACCAAAGGTATGAACGGGGAGAATTAGGTGATAAAGAATTTACAGAATTTGTTCAAAACCTTAACCTTTTATATAACTTGCCATTAAGAATCAGTGATGAAAGGGGTATAAATGTTTCCCAAATAAGGGCTAGATTAAGGAGAATGAAGGCCCAAATGGGAGGATTAGGCTTAGTTGTTATCGATTATCTTCAAACTATAGCCATCCCCGAAAATGCTGCTAACCAAACTACCGCTAGGGCAGTAGGTGAAATAGTCCTTCAGTTGAGGAATTTAGCTGCTGAACTAGATACTCCAATCATCCTGCTTTCTCAGATAAACCGTAGTTATTCCCAAAGACAAGATAAAAGACCTCAAGTTTCAGACCTTAGGGAATCTGGAAATATTGAGGAATTTGCCGATATGATAATTTTCCTATATCGCCATGCCCGAACTAGTCTTCAGGCCTTTGAAGAAGCAAAGGCTGAAGGAAGGGAAAATGAAGTAGAAATTATCGTAGCTAAAAACAGGACTGGTAAGACTGGAACTACTACTTTGATCTTTGATGACAGATATTTACGCTATATTGATCCTTTAGGAGAATCTTTAGAAAAAAGTGCTCCTAGGTAGTTGACAAATTATTTACAAGTGGTAAACTAAATATGTAACCTCGTTAGGTGAGGCTACTATATGAACATAGGCTACTGCCCAGAAATGTCTAGAGACACCAATGGGTAGAACAGGCACTGCCGAAATAAGGCATGCTTAATGTAGCTGAGTGTTATGTATTAACTACTCTACGTCATATAGTGCTGAAACTCAAACGTATGAGGTGGGTTAATTATGCTATGCATTTATTGCCTTCCTCAAATTGAGGAAGGCTTTTTTTAATAACACATAAGAAACTATGTGTATATTTTGAAAGGGGTGAGTTAAATGGCATTAGAAAAACAAGCATGGGAGAAAATATTACGCTATTTAAGGATAAGGGATAAAGAACGAACGGATCTACTAGACGATCTACTACCCCAAGATTTAGCAGAACAAATTTATAGTTTACCAAATCAAGAGAAAATAGAGATATTTGGTTTATTGAACAATGAAGAAGCAGCAATAATTTTAGGTGAAATGGAACTAGAACAACAAGCAAAAATAATTTCTCTGTTATCACCTAAAATTGCAGCAGATATTTTATCTGAAATGCCTTACGATGATATGACTGACCTTTTAGGTGAACTAAAAGAAGATCTGAAAAACAAAATTTTAGGCTACATGCAAAGTGATGATGCTGAAGAAGTAAGGGAACTGCTAGAATATCCAAAGGACTCTGCTGGTGGTATTATGACCACAGAGTTTATCGCCTTCAAAGAAACTTTAACTGTAAGAGAAGCTATTAAAGGATTAAGGGAACTAGCACCTTCGGCAGAAACAGCCTATTATATCTATGTCATTGACGAAGATGAAAGGTTAGTGGGGGTTGTTTCATTAAGGGAGTTAATTATCGCCGATGAAAACGAGATTTTAAGGGAAATAATGAGAACCAATGTTGTAAGTGTAGAAGCAGAAACTGACCAAGAGCAGGTTGCTCAAATGGTACAAAAATACAACTTCCTAGCAATTCCCGTTACTGATAAAGATAATAAACTACTAGGTATAATTACTGTAGATGATATCATGGACGTTATAGAAGAAGAAACAACTGAGGATATCTACCACTTAGTAGGTACTTCAGAAGTAGAAGGAACTACCTTAGTTGAAGCAAGACCTTTCTCCATTGCAAGAACCCGTTTACCTTGGTTAATTATATGTCTCTTAGGTGGATTGTTTTCAGGAAGTGTAATCTCCGTTTATGAAGAGACATTAGATGCCATCGTAACTTTGGCATTCTTTATCCCAGTTATTATGGATATGGGTGGAAATGTTGGTTCCCAATCTTCCACAGTTTTTGTGAGGGGAGTAGCCACTGGCGAAATTCCACCAAATAAGATGTTTAAGTATTTCTTAAAAGAAATTAAAGTGGGCCTTATTATGGGGATAATCTGTGGTATAACCATTGCTTTGGCTGCATCTTTATGGCAAGGTATGCCTATCTTAGGCTTAGTGGTAGGGATTTCTATGTTCTGTACAGTTACTTTGGCGGCAACTATCGGTACATTAATACCTCTAATCTTTACGAGATTCGGTATTGATCCTGCTGTTACAGCCGGTCCCTTTGTAACTACTATAAAAGATGTAACAGGGTTAATGATTTACTTCTATATCGCTACAGCTTTTATGGATTATTTAATGTAATTAAAAAGCACCTTCTGGTGCTTTTTCTATTGACATTAGTATGTCAAATATATACTATAATAGTATAAATTATCCAGGGAAAAATCCTGTGAAAGTTGTATTAAACTAAATTAAGTGATATAATTTACAGAATAAAACTTTGTAGTTGGAGGGTAGATTATGGTAGAAACAAGAATAGCTGATATAGCTAAATTTGAAGGACAAGAAGTAATAATTAAAGGGTGGCTTTATAACAAAAGGTCTTCTGGAAAAATCCTATTTTTACAAATCAGGGATGGTTCTGGGTTCATTCAAGGGGTAATGGTAAAAAACGAAGTAGGTGAAGAAATTTTCGAAAAAGCTAAAGAAATTACCCAAGAATCTTCCATTATCGTTTATGGTACAGTAAAAAGGGAAGAAAGGGCACCAAGTGGTTTTGAGTTAATACTAAAGGATGTTGAATTGGTTCACTTAGCCCCTACATATCCCATTGCCAAAAAAGAACATGGTGTGGATTTCCTAATGGATCATCGCCATCTCTGGCTCCGTTCTCCAAGACAAGTAGCTATTATGAGGGTGAGAAATACCATTGTCAATGCTACCAGGGAATTTTTTGATAAAAATGGTTTTACTTTGATCGATGCTCCTATTTTAACCCCATCTGCCTGTGAAGGAACTACTAACCTATTTGAAACTGAGTATTTTGATACTAAAGCATATCTATCTCAAAGTGGACAATTATACATGGAAGCTGCTGCTATGGCTTTAGGAAAGGTTTATTGTTTTGGACCAACCTTTAGAGCGGAAAAATCAAAAACTAGGAGACATTTAATTGAGTTCTGGATGATTGAACCAGAAATGGCCTATGTTGAATTTGAAGAAAACTTACAAATCCAAGAACAGTTTGTTTCATATATTGTAGAAAAAGTCTTAGAGAAAAACCTAGCAGATCTTAAAGTATTAGATAGAGATATTTCTAAGTTAGAAAATATTAAAGCACCTTTCCCCCGAATTACTTACGATGATGCCATTAAGTTGTTACAGGAAAAAGGTGAAGATATAAAATGGGGCGATGATTTTGGTGCACCCCATGAAACTATTATTGCTGAATCCTTTGATAAACCGGTATTTGTGACCCATTATCCAACTGAAATTAAAGCCTTTTACATGAAACCCCATCCTCAAAGACCAGAAGTGGTATTGGCAGCAGATTTAATTGCACCAGAAGGTTATGGTGAAATTATTGGTGGTAGTGAGAGAATTGCTGACTTAGATCTGTTACTAAAGAGGATTGAAGAACACAATCTCCCTAAAGAAGCCTATCAATGGTACATTGATTTAAGGACTTATGGTTCAGTCCCCCATTCTGGTTTCGGTCTAGGTTTAGAAAGAACTGTAGCCTGGATTTGTGGACTAGATCATGTCAGGGAGACAATACCTTTCCCCAGATTATTAAACAGACTTTATCCATAAGATGGAAACCGTGGGAAACCACGGTTTTTTTGTATATTCTCCTTCCTTAAAAAATATATAAAAATTAGAAGGGTTTTAATCTTCTGTGTTGAAAATATATTATGTACAATTATCCTCGGGAGGAGGTATCGGCGATATGTCTGAAATGATGAAGGTTGTGATGAAAACTAAAGGGGAAAGGGGAGCAGTATTAACTGTCAAGGAAATTCCTAAAATAGGGCCTAAGGAGGTATTAGTTAAAGTTTTGGCCACCAGTATATGTGGTACTGATCTTCACATATATAAATGGGATCAATGGTCGCAAAAACGAATAAAACCACCTTTAGTGGTAGGCCATGAATTTGCCGGTGAAGTGGTAGAGGTGGGTAGTGAAGTAGAAAATATCAAGGTGGGAGATGTGGTTTCTGCAGAAACCCATATCGTTTGTGAAGTTTGTGAACTGTGTCGGACTGGAAATGCCCATTTATGTGCAAATACTAAAATATTAGGGGTAGATACCCAAGGTACATTCGCTGAATACGTAGCTTTACCAGCAGTTAACGCTTGGGTAAATCCTAAAGGAGTAGATCCTGCTTTTCTCTCAATCCAAGAACCTTTAGGTAATGCTGTCCAAACTTTATTAGCGGGAGAAATTATTGGTAAAACCGTTGCTGTAGTAGGTTGTGGTCCTATCGGCATTTTTGCAGTTGCTGTGGCTAAAGCTGTGGGAGCAGCTAAAGTGATAGCCTTAGAAGTTAATGACTATCGCTTAAACTTAGCTAAAGAGCTGGGAGCAGATGTAATAATTAACCCTAAAAATGAAGACCCTATAATTAAAGTATTAGAAGAAACAGAAGGCTTAGGGGTAGATGTGGTAGCAGAAATGTCAGGAAACCCCACAGCTTTAAAGCAAAGTCTAAAATATGTTAAATTAGGAGGTAGAGTTTCTCTCCTTGGAATACCTGCTGAAGAAGTTTCAATAGATATCGCCAATGATGTTGTTTTTAAAGGGATCAACCTTCAAGGTATAGTGGGAAGGAGAATGTACGAAACTTGGTATCAAGTTAAAGGTTTAATACAGTCTGGAAAATTAAATCTCGCCCCTGTTGTCACCCATCGACTACCTTTGGAAGAATTCCAAAAAGGCTTTGAACTTATGGAATCTGGACAGTGTGGTAAAGTAGTCCTATATCCAGACATTAAAATTTTAGAACAGTATAAATAAGGAGGAAGAAATTATGAACCTATCCTTTTTAGAAGAAAAAATAGCTGAATTAAAAGAAGCAGGAGTCTATAGGAAATTACCGGTATTAGAAGGTCCTAACGAGGCTGAGATAATTTTGAATGGTCAGAGGGTAATTAACTTATCTTCCAATAATTATCTCGGTTTTGCCAATCATCCAAAACTTAAAGAAGCAGCTATAGAAGCAGTAGAAAAATATGGTGTCGGTGCTGGTGCAGTTAGAACCATTGTCGGTAATATGGATCTTCACGAAGAATTAGAAAAGTTATTAGCTCAATTCAAAAGGGAAGAAGCGGTAATGGTATTTCAATCAGGGTTTAACTGTAATGCCGGTACCATTCAAGCTATTGTAGAGAGGGGAGACTTAATTGTTTCCGATGAACTGAACCATGCCAGTATCATAGATGGTTGTCGCTTAAGTAGCGCCGATAAGACAATCTATAAACACTGTGATATGGAAGATTTAGAAAGGGTACTTCAGGAAAATAGAGAAAAATACCGGAATGTATTGATTATTACCGATGGGGTATTCAGTATGGATGGAGACATTGCCCCATTACCAGAAATAGTTAAATTGGCAGAAAAATATAATGCTTTAACCTATGTCGATGATGCCCACGGTTCTGGAGTATTAGGGGAAAGTGGACGGGGAACAGTAGATCACTTTAACCTTCACGGGAAAGTTGACTTTACCATCGGTACCTTATCGAAGGCTATTGGAGTTATTGGTGGTTATGTTGCAGGTAGTGAAGTGATGAAAGATTGGTTACTACACCGAGGTAGACCCTTGCTCTTTAGTACATCTCTACCACCAGCAGCGGTGGCACCTATTATAGTGGCGATAAAAGAACTTATGAGAACAACGGAATATACTGAAAGATTGTGGGATAATGCCCGTTACTTTAAAGCTGGTTTACAAGAACTAGGATTTGACTTAGGTAAAAGCCAAACTCCAATTACCCCTGTGATAATCGGCAATGAAGCTAAAACGATGGAATTTAGTCGCAAACTCTTAGAAAAAGGGGTATTTGTATCTGGAATTGTATTCCCTACAGTTCCAAGGGGAACCGGTAGAGTTCGTTGTATGGTAACAGCAGGGCATACTAAAGAACAATTAGATAAAGCTATTGCTGTTTTTAAAGAAGTGGGACATCAGATGGGAATAATTTAGTTAAAAAATTTATCTAGGATGGGAACTTTTATAAAAAACAAATCGTCTAAAGGGTACCAATAAATGTAAGGAGGAGAATAAAATGAAAAGGAGCTTGTCCTTATTAATCATAACAATACTTCTTTTATCTGTTGCAGGTTGTACTGAACCCACCAGTTCCCATACTAGTAATCCCTTACCAACGGTAAATAATTTGGCTAACCTTAATAGATTGCTTAAAAACAGTCAGCGCTATTGGGGGATTAGATTTGGTGCAGAGATTGCTTTAGATACTGCTGAAAAACAATCAAACACCAGAGACCACTCGTCAACTAATGTTCAAGTAAAAGGTATTGACGAAGGAGATATTATTAAAATAGATGGTGAATATCTGTACGGAATTGTAGGTAGCGAAATAGTAATTGTTCGCCTTTATCCAATTGAGGAAGGGGAAATAGTAGGGAAAATAACTTTCAAGGAAAATTTCCTTCCCCAAGAATTGTATATTGATGGAGATAAACTAGTAGTAATAGGATATAAATACGACTATTCAACATATGATAGGCCAGTTTTCCACGGCAGATGGTTTTATTATAGTGATTTTACTCAAGTTTATGTCTATGATATATCTAACCACGGAAAACCAAAGCTCACTAGGGAATTAGAAGTAGAAGGTCATATTTTATCTACTAGGTTGAAAGATTCTTACCTTTATTTGATTACTAACAAATACCTATGGTATACGGAAATTTCAGGAAACCCTGCTCCTAGGTATAAAGACTCAGCTAAAGGGGATGAAGAAGAACAAAAAAAATTAGAAGAGATCTACTATTTCCCACAAGGAGAACTTTCAGGTTTTATCAATATAGTAGCCCTATCTATTCAAGATGACAAAAAAGAAGCTACGATAGAAACCTTTTTAGGTAATGGGCAAAATATCTACATGTCCCATGAAAATTTATACATCGCCCTTACCACTGATAATTCTACAATAATTCACAAATTTGCTATAGATAAACAAAATATTTCTTATAAAGGTCGAGGTAAAGTTTCAGGTTGGGTATTAAACCAATTTTCTATGGATGAATACGAAGGTTATTTCCGCATAGCAACTACTAGTCATCGGAATGAATCATTAAACAACCTTTACGTTCTTGATCAAAATATGAAGACAGTAGGTAAACTGGAAAATTTAGCACCTACTGAACGAATCTATGCCGCAAGATTTACCGGTGAAAAGGCATATCTTATAACCTTTGAAATAATCGACCCCTTATTTGTCATTGATTTACAAAATCCCAGAGCCCCTAAAGTGTTAGGTGAGTTAAAGATTCCGGGGTTTAGCAACTATCTACATCCCATTGATGAAAATCACCTCTTAGGAATAGGAAGGGATACAACGGTAACAAATATTTGGGGAAGGGAAATGGCTATAGAACTAGGTATAAGACTAACTATTTTTGATGTAACAGATCCTAATAATCCTAAAGAAAAATTTGTAGAAACTATTGGAGGCAGAGGAACCTATTCAGAAGCTTTATACAATCATAAAGCAGTATATTATCATAATAATCGTTTAGCATTTCCAGTTTGGGAAACAAAAGAAATTGTCAACTCTCCATCTGGAAGGGATTCAGCAGTATCAAGTATAGATTATAATATTTCTTTTATTGGAGCATATATCTATGAAATAAGTACTGATAATGGATTTAAATTAGGAGCTAAAATTTCTCATTTTACAGCAGAACAGATGGAAAATCTCCATGAAAAATGGTATATTGATTCTAGTATTAAGAGAATTGTCAGCATAGAAAATTATCTCTATTCAATTTCAGATACTGAAATTCAAATTCACGATATTTCTAATTATCAAACAGTTAAAACCATAAAAATTCAATAAGACAAAAGTTTAAAGCAAAGGGAGAAAATTTAATGGCATGCTTTATCTTATTTAAAAGATAAGGCATGCCTTAAATTCAATTTACATATATATAATAATATATTTTTTCGAGAGGTGATAGGATATGGAAAATATGATAAGGGCTATTAATTTATTCCATCAAGGAGAAAACTTTGAAGCATATAAATTTTTTGGTGCCCATCTTAATGGGGAAGGGGTTACCTTTACTTTATGGGCACCTAGGGCTAGAGCAGTGGAGGTTGTCGGTAATTTCAATAACTGGGATGGAAATAACCATAAAATGAATAAAATTTCAGAGGGTGTTTGGCAAATTTTTATCCCTGGTTTAAAAGAATGGGAAATATATAAATACAAAATTTTAACAGAGGATGGAAATACGATCTTAAAAGCAGATCCCTTTGCTTTTTATTCAGAATTAAGGCCAAATACTGCCTCAGTTATAGTAAATTGGAAAAATTATCAATGGGGAGACGGTAGATGGCAGGAAAGGAAAAATAAAATCGATGTATACCAAGGACCCCTTTCCATATATGAAGTCCATTTAGGGACTTGGAGAACTAAAAATGGTAATTTAATGAACTACCGAGAAATAGCCCATGAACTTGTTCCCTATGTTAAAGAAATGGGCTACACCCATATAGAACTTATGCCGGTAATGGAACATCCCTTTGATGGTTCTTGGGGTTATCAAGTAACTGGTTTTTTCAGTCCTACCAGTAGGTATGGTTCAATTAAAGACTTAAAATATTTTATCGACTACTGTCATCAAAATGAACTTGGTGTAATTTTAGATTGGGTACCTAGCCATTTTTGTCGGGATGACCATGGATTAAGGATGTTTGATGGTAGCCCTTGTTTTGAAAATGAAAATCCGAAAAAGGCAGATAACCCTCAATGGGGAACTAGTAATTTTGATTATGGAAAAGGAGAAGTTGTAAGTTTTCTGATATCCAATGCCCTTTATTGGTTAAAAGAATTTCACGCCGATGGTTTAAGGGTTGATGCTGTAGCTAATATACTTTACTTAGATTTTTGCAAGGGTCCCCAAGATTTTATTCCCAATAAATATGGGTCCAATGAAAACCTAGAAGGAATAGAGTTTTTAAAAAAATTAAACACAGTGGTTAAAAACCACAGTCCCAATAGTTTAATGATAGCTGAGGATTCTTCCACTTTCCCTAAAGTTACAGGTACTGTTGAAGAAGGGGGATTAGGTTTTACATACAAATGGAACCTTGGATGGATGAATGATACATTAAATTATATGGCCCATCCTTGGCCAAGGAAGGCTGAAAAACATCATCAAATGACCTTTTCTCTAACTTACAGTTTTTTTGAGAAATTTCTTTTGCCTTTATCCCATGACGAAGTTGTCCATTGTAAAAAATCCTTGATCGATAAAATGGATGGAGATTATTGGCAAAAATTTGCCGCTCTTAGGACATATTATGGTTTTCAATACACCCATCCAGGGAAAAAACTATTATTTATGGGGGGAGAATTTGGGCAATTTATTGAATGGCGAGATTACGAAGAATTGGAATGGCATTTACTAAGGTTTGACCTCCATAGAAAACTACAAATTTATGTTAAAGATTTAAACCATTTTTACCAAAAGGAAAAAACCCTTTGGGAATTAGATTACGGATGGGATGGTTTTCAATGGCTAGAGGCTGATGACAAAGAAAACAGTATTTATGTTTATCAAAGAAGGGATTTGGAAGGAAATGTTTTAGTGGTCATCTGTAACTTTACCCCTATAGTACACCATAGTTACAGTTTTGGAGTAATAACTAATGGAGTATATGAAGAAGAATTTAATAGTGATTTAGAGAAATATGGAGGATCAAACTTATATAATGGTATTCCCCTTACTACTTCAAATAACATTTTGACTGCCTTGATACCACCACTTGCCATTATTTGTTTAAAGTTGAAAAAATAGCATTACTCAGTTTCGGTATAAAAAAATTTCGAGAATAGATTAATTTGATGCAGGAAAATTTAAAAAATTGTAGAATATTACAGTGGTATTTTATTAGTAGGGGTGTATCACAGTGGAAATAAGTGAATCAAAAATTAAAAGATGTTGGAAAAATTATTATCTTTTTTTAATTGTAGTTTATATTCTTATATTTTCTCTAACTATAAATTTTATTTACAGGGGGTTAGATTCTAGGGAAAGGCATATAGAATACATAGTGGCATTAGATTTATATAAATTAACTTGGGATGAAATAAATTTGAATGTCAAGAATTATATTATACAACAAGACCATAAATTTTTAGAAGTATACAATTATATTATAGATAACGATAAAGATATAGAACTGATAAAAAAACTATTAGATTTAGGTTTAACTAATGATGAAGAAATATTAGTTGAAGAGTTAATCTATCTAGGCAATCAACTAAAAGTCTTAAATAACCAGGCAATTGAAGAAGTTGAGGAAGCAAATTCAATAAATAAGTCTCCAGGGTTAGTACCAGTACAAGTAAATTTCCCAAATATGACAATTTTTACGAAAGAGTATCTCTATATATTAGAACAACATAGGGAAAAAATGATTCAATTAAAAAACTCCGTTGAGACAAGAATGATAGAACAAACAAATAAAAGACTTCTTTATTTAAAAATTTTTTCTTATCCTATTATCGCAATAGCATCAATTCTCCCTGCATTTATAGCATACCACTATCAAAAAACGAAAAAATTTAATGAAAGATTACAAATAGAGAAAGGATTGCAATCAATTACTTTAGAAAATATCGGTGATGGAGTAATTGCAGTAGATAAAGCTGGATTAATTACCATTTTTAATCCGGCAGCCCAATCAATTACTGGTTATACTTCAGCTGAAGCTATAGGTAAGCCTATAAACGAAATAATAAAACATAAAGAGAAAAATAAACATTTTTGTAATGTATTTGTTGAAGGGATCGGTTGTGAAGAAAAAGATGATACTAGAAGATTTTGGATAGTGGATAAATCAGGGAAAGAAAAATATATAACTAAAATTTGCCGGCAAATTAACAATGAAAGTAGTCCAATAAATATTGTATTTACAATTAGAGACATTACAGAAAAAGTTCTAATGGATAGGGAAAAGGAGCTAAGCCAAAGATTAAATTCTTTAGGTCGTTTGGCAGGTGGAATAGCCCATGATTTTAATAACTCCTTAACCATTTTAGGAGGAAATATTGATCTTTTTACCCTTTATTTAAAATCAGAGAACACCACAAAGTTATTACCTATATTAAACAACTTAGGGGGAGAAGTTAAGAGGGCAAAACAGCTCACTAGTAAACTTTTAACCTTTGCCAGGGGTGGCATGCCCATAAAGGAACCCTATAATTTAGAAGTAATGGTTAAAGAAGGAATGGATAGAGCATTAAAGGATAGTAAGATTATACCAGTTTTTCAAAATGATAATAAAGATTTGCTAATAAATGCTGATTCCGCCCAGATGATAGAGGTTTTTGAAAATATTATAAAAAATGCCAAAGAAGCTATGAACCCTGAAACAGATACTTTATGGATAGAAATTTCTCAAATTGAAATCGAAGAAAATAAAGAATATTTAACTTCAGGAAAATATGGTTTGATTACTATAAAAAATGATGGTGAAGAAATTCCTGAAGATGTTTTACCTAATATTTTTGATCCATATTTTAGTACTAAAGGAAATGAAGGTTTAGGTTTATCAACTTGTTATTCTATAATTAAAAACCACGGTGGATATATTCGGGTACAATCAAATGAAAATTATACTGTATTTTATATTTATTTACCAATAATAGAAGAAAAAAGGGAAGAAATTGTCCAATCTTCCACTATTGAAAAAGAAAACCTCTCTATCTTGGTAATGGATGATGAAAAAAGTATTAGAGAAGTCTGTGAAAATTTACTAATAGAACTTGGACACAGGGTAGAGACAGTAGAAAATGGTGAGATGGCTATTGAAAAATATCGAATAAAATGGGAAGAAAATGATCCCTATGATTTGCTAATCTTAGATTTATATATAGTAAATGGTTTAGGTGGTAAAGAGACTTTAAAGGAAATATTAAAAATAAACCCTCAAGCCAAAGCTGTTGTTTCTAGTGGATATAGTGATGATGGGGTTATGGCAAATTATCAAGAATACGGATTTATAGGGGTTTTACGAAAACCTTATGATTATCAAAAATTAAAGGACTTAATTATTAAAATTCCATTAACATAATAAACTACCCCTTGCATAATCACTAAAAATAGTGATATAGTAAGGGGTAGTACTTTTTTATTACCTAGGAGGAATAAAAATGGAAAAAACTAGAGTTGTTATAGGAATGTCAGGTGGAGTAGATTCCTCTGTGGCAGCTTTGTTGTTGAAAGAACAGGGTTATGACGTCATAGGTATTTTTATGAAAAACTGGGAAGAAAAAGACGAGTTGGGAGTTTGTACTTCCACTAAAGATTATGAAGATGTGAGAAAAGTATGTGACCAAATAGGTATACCCTATTATACAGTGAATTTTCAAAAAGAGTACTGGGAAAGGGTTTTTCAGTATTTTCTAGATGAATATAGAAAAGGAAGGACTCCAAACCCCGATGTAATGTGTAATAAAGAAATCAAGTTTAAAGCTTTTCTAGATTATGCATTAAAGATTGGTGCTAAATATTTAGCCACTGGCCATTATGCCCAAATAGATTATATAGATGGTGAATATAAGTTAAAAAGGGGAGCTGATCCAAACAAAGATCAGACGTATTTTTTAAATACCTTAGGGCAACAAGAACTATCTAAAACCCTCTTTCCTATCGGACATTTGCATAAAAGTGAAGTTCGGGAAATTGCTAAAAAAGCAGGTTTAGCTACAGCAAATAAAAAAGATAGTACAGGAATCTGTTTTATAGGAGAGAAAAACTTTAAAGAATTTTTAAGCACCTATTTACCGGCAAAACCAGGGGAAATGAGGACATTATCCGGCGAATATAAAGGGAAACACGATGGATTAATGTACTATACCCTTGGACAGAGAAAGGGTTTAGGAATTGGTGGTTCAGGAAATGGCAAACCTTGGTTTGTTGTAGGTAAAGACCTGAAAAACAACATCCTTTATGTTGAGCAAGGGGATGACCATCCAAAACTGTATTCTAAGGGACTATATGCTACCGATATCAGTTTTGTGACTGATAAAGAAATGCCAAAGGAGTTTGAATGTACTGTAAAGGTGCGCTACCGACAAAAGGATCAACCTGCTACTGTATATTTAACAGGAAAAGATACTTGTAAGGTGATGTTCCATCAACCTATGAGGGCTGTCACCCCAGGTCAAGCGGTAGTTTTTTACAATGGTGAATATTGCCTTGGTGGAGGAATAATTGACGAAACAATTGAATAATTTTGGGGGAGGAATTAACTTGAAAAGAAATACAAAAAACAAAAATAATAAGAAGAAAATTATCTTAATTATTATAGCAGCTCTATTAATACCTTTTTTGATTTACGGAGGCTCTTTTGCATATAGGCTATATAGTCTTTACAGTTCAATTTATCAACCCATCGATGATGAAGATTTTGAACCAATAGATCCTAATGATTTACTAGATGATGAAGAAATAGATGGGGAAGATGTACCACTAGACCAAGTGGAAAAATATAAATATGAAGATGACAAATATTATAACAAAGAGCGTTCACCTAAAGATCCTAATAAACTCAATATCCTCCTCATCGGTGTAGATTCTAGAACCATTGGAGGAGTTGGTAGAGCTGATTCTATCATGGTGGTACAGTATAACAAAAGCACAAAAAAATCTGCAATTCTTTCCATACCTAGAGATACCTTTGTAAGAATACCGGGAAGAGGATACGATAAAATAAACCATTCCTTTGCTTTTGGTCGAACAAGGCTTCTAAAAGAAACAGTGGAGAACTACTTGGACATCCACATCGATCACTATGTCCAAGTAGATATGCAAAGCTTTGTTAAAGCAGTGGATACCATTGGTGGTATAACTGTTAATGTACCAGAAGATATGATTGATTATAATGATAACGTACTTTTTAGAAAAGGAACCCATCACATGAATGGGGAACAAGTATTGAGATATGTAGGTGCCCGTAAACTAAAATCTGGTGGTGGTAGTGACTTTGGCCGTATTCGCCGCCAACAACAGGTTATAGCTATAATTTTGAATAAAATTATAAAGGAATACTCTTTAAATCAAACTTTAAAGGTAATGGAAGATATTAGTCCTTATATCAGGACAGACATTACTCCGATGACGGTAATAAACAACTGGTCAGCCTTTACCAGTTTAAATGTAAATGAGATAAAGATGGAAACACTAACAGGAACAGGGTTTATCCACAATAGAGTATTTTATCTCCGTATCCCTGTTTCTGAAGCTAGGGAAAAAATGGCTAATTTAACAGAGTAAGCTTTTTACAGTAGCTCTATAGCTACTGTTCTTTTTTGGTATTTGTTATAAATAAATTTGTGATATAATTTATAATTATTTTAATAAAAAGAGGGGTTTATTAATGACTGATAAATTGAAGGTAATAATTGCTTGGTTATTAGTTTTTATTTGGATGGCTATAATCTTTTACTTTTCCAGTCAACAGGGTGAAGAATCCTCTGAATTAAGCTCAGGATTAGTTCAAGTAGTTGTTGAGATTACAGAAAAATTAGTACCTAACACGGTAAATAGGCTAGATTATAACACTCTTCATCATTTCATAAGGAAACAAGGTCATTTTTTCATCTATTTTATTTTAGGGATATTGACTAGCAATGCTTTAACATTATCTAGAGTAAAGGGACAAAAAAATATTTGGCTGTCACTGTCAGTATGTGTTATTTATGCTATAACAGATGAAGTTCATCAAGTATTCGTTCCAGGCCGAAGTGGAGAAGTTAGGGATGTTTTGATAGATAGTATTGGAGCTTTTGCAGGAATTGTCATATACAGAAATTTAAGGTTTTTAAAAAAAGGATTTTAAAGTTATAGCTAAGTTAACTTAGAAAATTTTTAAATCCATTTTTTGACGGATTATTTTTTTCTGTTTTTGCAGGAAAGGAAGGGATTTTGTCGAATTTATATTTAGTTATTATTCTAAGATTAGAACATAAGGGAAAAATTCTAATAAGTTGGTGTATATAAAACCTGTAAAAGTAAGAGTTAATAAGTACTTTTGTTGAAAAAAGTTGATAAAATAATCTTGTAATATAGGACTTTAGTTGATAAAATTGAACTTAGGTTAAACTTTGTTTAATTTGTTAATGGAAATATATTATTTTAGGAGGAGGTTAATTTGGAAACAGTAGTTTATACAGTCAATGAAGGTCTAAAAAAATTAGTTAAAACTTTGTTAACTACATTAGATAATTTAACAGTTGTTCAAAGAAAGATAACTTTAGTTATTATTGATATTATACTAATTCAATTTTCATTAATATTAGCTTTGTATTTAAAATACGGTGGTGGATTTACCTTATCTAGATTATCTACCTTTTTCCTTTACTCAGCGATTGTTACAACTATAATGATAGCATCTTTATATATCAACAACATATATAATAGTTTATGGAGATTTGCTAGTATAGAAGAGTTAATTTTAGTTTTTAAAGGAACTACATTAGGTACGATAGTTATAGGAATAATAGGAAGCTTATCTTATCTAAATTTTGAAGTAACATTAGTTATGATTTTTTACCTTTTAAATATGGCCTTTATTGGAGGATCTAGATTTTCTTATAGACTTTTAAGAAGAGCTTTTCAATCATATAAAAAAGATTGCCTGCCACCTACTAGGGTAATGGTAATTGGAGGTGGTGAAGCAGGGGCAATGCTAATAAAAGAATTATTACATAGTAGAGAAATTAATAAAAGACCAATAGCTATAATAGACGATAATCCTTGTAAAAAAAGTTGCTTAATTCATGGTATACCAGTAGTAGGGGACAGAAATGAAATCACTTCTAAAGCTAAAGAATTGGCCATTGATGAGATTATAGTTGCGATACCATCAGCCAATAAAAAAGAACTTAAAGAAATCCTTAACTTGTGTAAACAGACGAAATGTAAGATAAAAACATTACCTGGAATTTATGAAATAGTAGATGGTAAAGTAAGTGTAAGCCATATTAGAGATGTAGAGATAGAAGACTTACTAGGTAGAGAACCTGTAAGTGTTGATTTAAAAGAAATCAGTGGTTATTTAAAAGATCAAGTTGTATTGGTAACAGGGGGCGGTGGGTCAATTGGCTCAGAACTCTGTCGACAAATAGCTTCCTTTGAACCTAAACAGTTAATTATTTTAGATATTTACGAAAACAATGCCTATGAAATTCAACAAGAGCTTATTAGGAAATATAACAACAAAATTAATTTAGAGGTTATAATCGCTTCTATTAGAGATAAAAAGAGGATGGAATATATTTTCCAAACCTTTAGACCACAAATAGTATTCCATGCCGCTGCCCATAAACACGTACCTCTTATGGAAAAAAGCCCAACGGAAGCTATTGAAAACAACGTTTTCGGCACTTTAAATGTAGCCGAATGTGCAGATAAATTTGGTGCAAAAAGATTTATACTAATCTCAACTGATAAAGCAGTTAATCCTACAAACATTATGGGAGCGACAAAAAGATTAGCAGAAATGATTATTCAAACCTTAGATAAAAAAAGCAATACTAAATTTGCAGCTGTTCGTTTTGGTAATGTATTAGGAAGTAATGGTAGTGTGATACCTCTATTTAAAAAGCAAATAGCAGAGGGTGGACCGGTAACAGTTACACATCCAGAAATAAATCGCTATTTTATGACTATCCCGGAAGCTGTCCAACTAGTTATTCAAGCTGGGGCTATGGCTAAAGGGGGAGAAATCTTTGTATTGGATATGGGTGAACCGGTAAAAATAGTAGACCTTGCCTATGACCTAATTAAATTATCAGGTTTAGAGCCAAATGTTGATATAAAGATTGAGTTTACAGGATTAAGACCAGGAGAGAAACTCTATGAGGAATTACTGATGGCAGAAGAAGGACTGCAAAAAACTGAACACAATAAGATTTTTATAGGAAAACCTCTAGATCTAGATTTTAATAAACTTCACATGGAATTAACATTCTTAAGAAAAATTCTAATGGATGGAGAAGTAAATCAAATTACTCAACTAATGACTCAAATTGTACCTACTTACAAAAGGGTAGAAGGATTGTAAATATTATATCTATATAAAAAGACGTAAAGAAAGGGGCTAAGAATGATGAGTGTCCGTAAAGCAATTATACCAGCTGCAGGTTTAGGTACCCGTTTTTTACCTGCAACAAAGGCTCAGCCTAAAGAAATGCTGCCTATAGTTGATAAACCAACTCTGCAGTATATCATAGAAGAGGCTGTCCAATCGGGAATTGAAGAAATTTTGATTATAACAGGAAGAAATAAAAAAAGTATAGAGGATCATTTTGATAAATCAGTAGAACTGGAGTTAGAACTTGAAAGTAAAGGAAAACATGATTTATTAGAAGAAGTTAGAAGAATTTCAGATATGGTTAATATTCACTACATACGACAAAAAGAACCAAAGGGTCTTGGTCATGCAATTTATTGTGCTAAGAGTTTTATTGGAAATGAACCCTTTGCTGTTTTATTAGGGGATGATATCGTTTACCATCCAGAAAAACCTTGTTTAAAACAAGTGATTGAAGCTTATGAAGAATATAAAACTACAATTTTAGGGGTACAGGAAGTAGCTAGAGAAGATGTCAACAAATATGGCATCATCGATGGAAAACATATAGAAGATAGAGTTTATAAAGTAAAAGATTTAGTGGAAAAACCTACTGTAGAAGAAGCTCCCTCTAATGTAGCTATTTTAGGAAGATACATAATTAGTCCTGCAATCTTTGGAATACTAGAACATACAAAGCCGGGAAAAGGTGGAGAAATTCAACTTACTGATGCATTAAAGGAGTTAGCTCAAAAAGAAGCAATGTACGCTTATAATTTTGAAGGTAGAAGGTATGATGTTGGAGATAAATTAGGCTTTCTAGAAGCTACAGTAGATTTTGCCTTAAGGCGTGACGACTTAAGGGAAGGTTTCTTAAAATATCTTTTGACAAAGGTTAAAATTATTAATAAAACAGTTTTTGAAGAAGTAGCAATAAGTGATAATTAGGAGGTTAGCCAATGGAAAGAGAATATTACAATGAAGAAATAGAGATAAAAGAGATGATTTTTGTAATAGTAAAAAGATTAAAGTTAATATTATCGGTTATCATTTTGACCACTCTTTTTGGAATTATTTACTCGTTTATTTATAAAAATAATATAAAATTAAATATAGCTATATCTTTTGTTTTAGGTTGTATGTTAAGTGTATTTATTGTTTTTATGATTGAGTATTTTAAAAATACCATTAACTTTAAATCAGATGTAATAAAACATTTAGGATTAAAAGTTATTGGTGTAATTCCAAGATTGCCAGAAAGTAAAAATGCAATAGAGAATAAATTTGTTTTTGAATGTATTAATATGATTATAAGTAATCTTAACATAAATTTTAACAGCAAAGTATTAACTTTTACTAGTTCTGGTCCAGAAGAGGGTACTACAAAAACTATTCTTAATATTGGAAAACTACTTGCTAAAAGAGGCAAGAAAGTTGTTCTATTAGATTGCAATTTAAGAAATCCCAAAATTCACGAAAACTTTAACTTATATAATGATAATGGACTTATAGAGATAATTAAAGAAAATGTTAACTATAGTGAAAGTGATATTTGTAAAAAAACAAATATAGATAATTTATGGTTTATAAATTCTGGTGTAAATACAGATAATCCGTTAAAAATATTAGAGTCAGAGAAGTTAAGAGAATTTATCGATTATTTAAGGGATAATTTTGATTATATTTTAATTGATACTCCTCCTGTATCTATTGTTACCGATGCTTTAATTTTATCTAATATTTCTGATGGAACTATATTAATTTGTGCATCGGAAAAATCTGAGATAGAATTGGCAAAAAGAAGTGTAGATTTATTAAAAGAAGTAAAAGCTAATATAGTTGGAGTTATTTTAACTAATGTAAGTAAATATAACCCTGAGAAATATTATAAATTTGAAAAATCAGTGTATTATAAATCGTAAAAAAGAAAAAGGGCTATCGGGAAGTAGTTAATTATATACTTTCCCCGACAGTCCTTTTCATTTTATTCAACTGGAAACTTTTCGATAGAGCCTACTGTCTTTTGTAGTATTAGAATAGCATCTGACACATCAATTCTGCCATCACCATTAACATCTCCAACTTTATATAAAAGATCTGACTTAGGATAATCTCCTACGATATATCTTAAAATGATAATAGCATCACTGACATTAACATTACCATCACCATTAACATCACCGAATTTATGTAGGTATACAGTCCACTCTCTAATACTACCATCAATACCTGTAACTTTATAAATAACTGGTTTAGAAAAATCATTGATTGTTTTTCCACTTTCTTGTAGAACATTATTAACTTCTGCCTTAGCTCCTTCAGACAATTGGAAAGAAGCTATTAATTTTGTAAGATCTGTTTTAGCTGGCATTTTTATAGATACAGTGTTGTTTTCATTATCGATAATTGTATTGCCAATTTGATTTGGAATGCTAAAACTAATTATTTTTGTCAACTGTTCAGATGGATCAATTGCACCAGATCCATCTCCAGGTTTAGGGGGAAGGGGAGGAACATCGGTATTTAAATGGGTTAAAGTTGTACCTACGAAGTAAAAGGCAAGAATTTGATCATATGTTTTGTTATGGGCTGCTGCCATTTGTTGAGCACCCCTTTGGCTCATACCTACACCATGGCCGAACCGTCCTGCAGTTATGTAAAAACCGCCTTCAGTTTGTTCTACTCCCCTCATCCTTGTGTTAGAACTTAAATAAGGGTGTTCGTTAGTAAACCCATTGCCAGCTGGGATCATTAATTGGATGGATACATCTAAATCCCTTTGTTCAACAGTTTCTAATTCATATTGGATAGTAATATTAGCATTGGCTGTTACGTAATTTCTACTTCCGGTTCCTGGCCACCTTTCTAAACCATTCTCTAAATTGTTAACAGAGATTATTTTAATATCATTAGCTTTTTCAATAGGTATACCTAATTTTTCAAGCTCAATAAAAGCTTGTTTTTGTAAGTCATAAAGGACTGGATTGGCATATAAGTATTTACCATTAGGAATCACCAAGGACAAAGTTCCTGAGATATAGGCTTCTTTCCCTTGATAGAGGATTTTATGCCAAGTTTGACCTATCTCATTTTGTAATGTATCTATCCATTGAAAAGCACTATATAGTGGAGCTGTACCTAAAATAGAATGATTAGTCCCAGGGCCAGAACGTATATTGACATTACTATTAGTCTTTACAACTATTACTGCACTATCACCTGGTAAAGATATGGCTTTATGTTCAGAATCTTCTACTTGTTTTGGTACATAAAATCTATGATAGATACTTTGTGGATTTTCTAAGTCATAAGGGTCATCTTTTTGAACAAGATACGGCAAACTAGCGTTGACACTGGAGCCACCACCCCATGCGTTCCCTGGAAGCTCAGTTTGTCCACCATTTGAAGCTGAATAAAAGGTGTCGATAATAACACCATTGTAGGTGAGGACTTGTCCCTTTGTTTCATTAACTGCTTGAATAACCCTACCGAAAGCAGGGTTATATCCCCGATAAACTTGATGCTGTGGTGTATCTAAAATATCAAAATCTGAACTGGAACTTGCTGACATAATTTTTTTAATAGCATAGCCTCTGGCGGCAACTGCTTGGGCCTTTAAAGCTTCTAGAGGGAAAGAATTACCCATTTCATAAGCTACAACTCCATAAAGATACTGTTCTAAAGGAACATGATTTACTACCCTTAAATTCTTCGTTTGGGTATTTACAGTAAAGCGGATATTCCCTAAATAGGGAACATCTCCATGATCTGTACCTCTAACTGTTAAAATACTGTCTTCAGAATGCCTTACAAAGGTTAATGAATTTCCAACTATTTTATCAACATTAGGTCCTAATATTCTTACTCTGTTATCTGAAGTAACAGAAATAAAATAATTTCCATTTGCTAAAGAAATAGATGGATCTTCCGAAATAGAATAAACCCCATTGATAGTAATAGGGACAGTTGAATTATTTATAGAGATAAGTACTCTGATAATACTGTAATCCTTAGCGGCATAAACGGGAAAATAAGGGACTAAAAAATACGTTAGCACTACTAATAGGACAAAAATAGAAATTCTTTTTAATAATTTATTCATTCCTCTCCCCCCAATATAATTCCTTTATATTTTAATGATAAAGTGAAAGGCTAAATAAGTCAATTAAATTAAAATATTTATTTTTAGGACAAAAGCACTAGATATATTCTAGCCCTTGACAAAAAGTTCAGATTTGGTAAATTAATATTAGCACTCTTTTCTTTAGAGTGCTAACTATTTTGTAGGAAGGAGTGTAAGTGATGGTAAAAAAAGAATTTAAAGCAGAGTCCAAGAGATTGTTGGATTTGATGATCAACTCTATTTACACTAATAAAGAAATCTTCCTAAGAGAGCTTATCTCCAATGCCAGTGATGCCATTGATAAAATGTATTATAAAGCTTTAACAGATGAAAACATTACTTTTAATAAGGATGATTACTACATTAAAGTTATTCCTGATAAAACTAATAGAACATTAACTATTTTTGATACAGGAATAGGTATGACAAAGGAAGAGTTAGAGGAAAACTTAGGTACTATTGCTAAAAGTGGTTCTTTCGATTTTAAAAAAGAAATTGAATTGAAGGATGGTTATGATATTATTGGCCAATTTGGAGTAGGATTTTATTCAGCCTTTATGGTTGCCGATACTGTAACTGTCATTAGTAAAGCCTTTGGTGAAAATCAAGGATACAAATGGGAATCATCGGGAGCTGATGGCTATACCATTGAACCCTATGAAAAAGAACTAGTAGGTACTGAAATAATCCTTAAATTAAAAGAAAATACCGATGATGAAAATTATGACGAGTTTTTAGAAGAGTGGAAACTTAAAAGTATTATTAAGAAATACTCTGATTTTATTAGATACCCAATTAAAATGGATATTAAAAAGGAAGTTGAAAAAGAGGGGAAAAAAGGAGAATACGAAGAAGTAATTGAAGAGCAAACAATAAATAGTATGGTTCCCCTTTGGAGGAAAAATAAAAATGAATTAACTCCAGAAGACTATGAGAATTTTTATAGAGAAAAACGATATGGTTTTGATAAACCTTTAAAATATATACATATGACAGTCGATGGTGCCATACGCTTCAACTCAATTTTATATATACCGGAACATGTACCCTATGATTTTTACACCAAAGACTATGAAAAAGGTTTAGAACTTTATTCTAAAGGGATCTTAATAATGAATAAATGTCCTGATTTGTTACCAGACTACTTTAGTTTTGTTAAGGGTATGGTGGATTCTGAAGACCTCTCTTTAAATATCTCTAGGGAAATCCTTCAACAAGATAGGCAGTTAAGGATAATAGCCAAAAGGATTAAAGATAAAATAAAGAATGAACTATTAGGATTATTGAAAACTGATAGGGAAAAATATGAAAAGTTCTTCAAAAGTTTTGGCCGTCAACTTAAATACGGGGTTTATGAAAACTTTGGTCAAAACAAAGAAGATTTACAAGATTTGTTGATGTTTTACTCATCTACAGAAAAGAAACTAGTAACATTAGAAGAATACATCTCAAGGATGAAGGAAGAACAAAAATATATCTATTATGCTAGTGGTGAATCTGTAGAAAGAATCGAGAAAATGCCTCAAATAGAAGTCTTAAAGGAAAAAGGTTATGAAATTTTATTCTTTACCGATGATGTTGATGAATTTGCTATCTGGATGTTATTTAGTTACAAAGATAAAGAATTTAAATCTGTCTCTTCCGGTGATTTAGGTATTGAAGAATTGGATAAACAAGGAGAAGAAAAGGAAGAAGAGGCAATCTTTAAAGCCATCAAAGAATTACTAGGAAATAAAGTTAAAGCTGTAAAACCTTCTAAAATCCTAAAAACCCATCCTGTTTGTTTGACAGCAGAAGGTAATATTTCTATAGAAATGGAAAAAATCCTGGCCAATTTACCTAACAATCCCGAAATAAAAGCACAGAGGGTTTTAGAAATCAATACTAATCATAAAGTATTCCAAAAATTAAAAGATACCTATAATAATAACAAAGAGAAATTTGATTTATATGTAAAGGTTCTCTATAATCAAGCATTATTAATAGAAGGATTACCTATAGAAGATCCAGTTGAATATACAAATAATGTTTGTGAACTTATTTTTTAAAAGTGCCTTCAAAGGCACTTTTTTTAATAAAAAACCTTGATTAGAACATATGTTCTTGTTATAATATAAATAATAAATTAAAAAGGAGATGGAGGGTGTGGAGTTATTACTAAAAGAAATTCTGACAGAAGTTAGGGGCATAAAAGTTGATGTATCGGGGTTAAAGGAATATATGTCTAATCTTAAAAACGATATGACGGGATTAAAACAAGATGTAGCTAATCTAAAAGATGATGTAACGGGATTGAAACAAGACGTAGCTAATCTAAAAGATGATGTAACGGGATTGAAACAAGACGTAGCTAATCTAAAAGATGATGTAACGGGATTGAAAAGAGATGTTGCTAATTTAAAAGACGATGTATCTGGTTTGAAACAAGATGTTACTATTTTAAAAGATCATGTTGCTGAACTTAAGACAGATATGAATTTAGTTAAAGCAAATATTACAGTTCTCAATACTGATATTGATGTTATTAAAGGAAATATAGTGCAATTACAGCAAGGTTTTACCCGTTTAGAAAAACAACAATTACAATTTGCTGAGAAACAAATTCAAATGGATAAAAAGTTAGATATTATATATATGCAAACAGCAAATTTAACTGAATTTAAAACAAATCTAAGTAAGAATATCGACTATTTGCTGCTTGAAAATGCCAAAATAAAAAGGGAAATCCACTTTATTAAAGAATCAATAAACAAATAAAATTTCAATCCTAACTGGATTGATTTTTTTTATAACTTGTAATTTATTAGCAAAAAATGTAATATAAAAATATACTAATTATTAGAGGTGATTTATATGGCTGTTTTAATTACTGGAGGGGCAGGGTATATCGGCTGCCATACTGTTAAGTATTTTTTAGAACAAGGGGAAGAAGTAGTAGTTGTAGATAACTTACAAACTGGCTATAAAGAGGCAATTAGGGGAGTTAAATTATACCAAGGAGATATCCGGGATAAAGATTTTTTGAAGGAAGTTTTCCGAAAAGAGAATATCGATGGAATAATCCACTTTGCTGCCAATTCCTTAGTAGCTGAAAGTATGGTAAAACCCTATGAGTACTATCACAACAACGTTTATGGAACATTATGTCTATTAGAAGTAATGAAGGAATGTGATGTAAAAAAAATCGTCTTTTCTTCAACGGCTGCTACCTATGGTGAACCTCAAAATATCCCAATATTAGAAGATGACCGGACTAATCCTACAAACACCTATGGTGAAACTAAGTTAGCTATGGAAAAAATGATGAAATGGTTTGATAAAGCCTATGGAATAAAGTACGTTTCCTTAAGATACTTTAATGCCGCTGGTGCCGATCAAAGTGGTACAATTGGGGAATACCACATGCCAGAAAGTCACTTAATTCCCCTAATTTTACAAGTACCCCTTGGAAAAAGGGAAGAAGTATATATTTTCGGTGATGACTATCCTACAAAGGATGGAACTTGTATTAGGGACTATATCCATGTAGTAGATTTAGCTGCTGCCCACCATTTAGCTTTAGAATATTTGAGAAAGGGAAATCCTAGTGATATTTTCAATTTAGGAAATGGCAATGGTTATTCTGTAAAAGAAGTTATAGAAGTTGCAAGAAAAGTTACTGGCCATCCTTTACCGGCAGTTGTCAAAGAAAGAAGGGATGGAGATCCTGCTGTTTTAATCGCTTCTTCGGAAAAAGCTAAAAAAGTATTAGGTTGGCAACCTAAATATTATCAACTAGAAAAAATAATCGCCGATGCTTGGAATTGGCACAGTAAAAATCCCAATGGATATAATTCATAGGTGAAACATGGCTACAATTAAAGATATTGCCAAAAAGGCAGGAGTTTCTCCTTCCACCGTATCCCGGGTATTAAATAATGACCCTTCATTAAATGTAACTCTTGAAACAAAAAGAAGAATTATGGAAATAGCAGAAGAATTGCAGTACACAAAAATGGTAAAATCTCCATTGCAAAAAAAATACGGAAAACCTGTAATTGGGATTTATCAATGGTTTTCCCAAAGTAGCGAAATGTTAAGTCCCTATTACCTGGCAATTAGGATGGGCATTGAACAACAATGCCATCTTAATAACATTGAAGTTAAAACCATCTTCAAAGGTGATAGTAGGTCATCTATCGATTCCTTCAGTGGTGTAGATGGAATAATAGCCATCGGTAAATACTCGGAGGAAGAAGTAAAAAATTTAGCCCAATATAGTAAAAATCTGATTTTCGTCGATAGTTCTCCCGACGATAAGGTGTTTAGTTCAGTTGTTATTGATTTTTATAAAGCGGTAAAAGAGGTCCTCTATTATTTCAAAGATATAGGTTACCAAAATATCGCCTTTTTAGGTGGCAGAGAAACAGTAGGAGATGGTATATCTATCATCGACAGTAGAGAAAAGTACTTTAAAGAGATTATGAAAGAACTCAATTTATTTAATGAAGAGCTAATTAAGATAGGTTCCTTTACCTACGAATCTGGGTATAAAATGGCATTAGAGCTATTAGAAGAAAATAAAGAAATCCATGGAATTTTTGCCGCAAATGATGCAATAGCCATTGGAGCTATAAAGGCAATAGGGGAAAAGGGCCTCCAAATTCCTAAAAACATTGGAATCATTGGTTTTGACGATATTCCCGCTGCCCCTTATGTTACTCCTCCTTTATCGACAATAAGGGTTCATAAAGAATACATGGGCTTAACAGCAGTTAAATTGTTGATGGAACAATTGCTTGAAGGAGTTAATATACCTAAAAAAGTAATTATACCTACAGAATTAGTATTAAGGGAAACTACCCCATAACTACTCTACAGGAATAAAAGTAATAGAAAGATAAGCAAGGATTGTTAACTTCACAGTCCTTGCTTTTATTTTTCTTAATTTGCATAAAATTTTGCATTGACCATTTAGTAAAAGTTTACTAAAATGTATTTAGAATATTTTTTAAAAACAGGAGGACCTAATAATGTTAAAAGTGGATGATTTAAAAGAAAAGTTTTGGCAAATTTTCGGAAGGGATGAAGAATTGCAGGTCTTTTTTGCCCCTGGGAGGGTAAATATCATTGGAGAACACATCGATTATAACGGAGGATTAGTTTTTCCCTGTGCTATTCATCTAGGGACTTATTTGGTCTTGAGAAAAAGGGATGATAATAAAGTATTTGCTTATTCTGCTAATTTCCCCCAAAAAGGAATAATTGAAGAAGATTTATCTAATTTACAATATAATCCTTCTAGAGGTTGGTTTAACTATGTAACGGGGATCTTTTATACATTACAAGAAAAAGGCTATCCATTAAGACATGGTTTTGATTTATACTTTTATGGAGATTTGCCTAATGGTGCGGGATTGTCTTCCTCTGCTTCTATAGAACTGGTAACAGCCTATGCTTTAAATAAAATATACTCCTTAGGAATTGACAAAGTAGAACTAGCTAAACTTTGCCAGGAATCGGAAAATAGATACAATGGAGTGAATTGTGGGATAATGGACCAATTTTCCGTAGGGATGGGAAAAAAGGATCATGGTATCCTGTTAAATTGCAATACCCTTGATTATGAATACATACCCTTTGAATTAAAAGATCAATCCCTTGTCATAATCAACAGTAATGTCCAGCGGAGTTTAGCAGATTCTAAATACAACGAAAGGCGGAGAAGTTGTGAAAAAGCTCTAAAAATTTTACAAAGACACTTAGAAATATCCCATCTTTGTGAAGTTACCCCAAGGGAATGGGAAGATTTACAAAGGTTAATCGATGACGAAGAAACGAAAAAAAGGGCAAATCACGCCATTATGGAAAATCAAAGGGTTAAAGATGCAGTAGAAGCTTTAAAAAAGGAGGATTTAAAAAAATTAGGGAATCTATTATACAAATCCCACTATTCATTACAAAAAGATTACGAAGTAAGTGTTGAACAACTAGACTTACTAGTAGAATTAGCAAAAGACTATCCCGGAGTTTGGGGGGCAAGGCTTACAGGGGCAGGTTTTGGTGGTTGTACAATCAATATTGTTGATGACCAAAGGGTAGAAGGATTTATTCAATTCATAGCGGAAAATTACCATAAAAAAACAGGGTTAAAACCCAGTAGTTATATTACCAAAATTTATGAAGGAGTTAAAGAATTAGAAAAATAGAGGTGGTGACAATGTGTTAGAACTATCTATTGAAAAACTATTGCTATTTGGAAAAAGTAGAGGTTTTTTTAAAGAAGAAGATGAGAGGTATGTGAGAAATAGGATTTTAGAAATCTTAGATTATCACGATTATTCACTACCGGAAAACATCATCCCTAAATTACTCCCCGATGAAGGTAAAGAAGATATTTTAGCAGAAATTATCCAGTGGGCAGTAGATAGGGGAATAATCGAAAGTGATTCCTCCCTCTATAGTGATATGTTAGATTCTGCCTTAATGGGAGCTATGCTCCCTAGACCATCGGAGGTTATCGAAAATTTTAATGACCGCTATCGCCAATCCCCTAAAGAGGCCACCGATTATCTATATAACTTGAGTATCGATAGTAATTATATCCGGAAAAGTAGAACAGATAAAAATATTAGCTGGGTCCATAACTGCCAATATGGTGATATCCAGATAACCATCAATATATCCAAGCCAGAAAAGGATATTAAAGAAATCCAAGCTGAAAAAAATGCTCCTAAAACCGGCTATCCCTTATGTCTCCTTTGTCCTGAAAATGAAGGTTACAAAGGAAGATTAAATCACCCGGCAAGGCAAAACTTAAGGATTATCCCTTTAATTTTAGGGGGAGAAAAATGGTTTTTCCAGTATTCACCATATTTATATTATGATGAACATTGTATTTTATTAAACGAAAAACACACCCCTATGGTGATAGAGGAAAAGACCATTATCAAAATGTTAGATTTCTTAGACCTTTTTCCCCATTATTTCGTAGGTTCCAATGCCGATTTACCTATTGTCGGTGGTTCTATTTTACACCACGATCATTTTCAAGGGGGAAATTATACCTTTCCAATGGAAAGGGCTCCATTGAAGAAGAAATTATCCTTTCCCCTTTATCCTAATGTTAAAGGTGGTATCTTAAAATGGCCCCTATCGGTGATCCGACTAGAAAGTAATGATAGAAAGGCTTTGCAAACTATAGCTGGGGAAATCATAGAGGCTTGGAGAAGTTACAGTGACGAAAAGGCAGAAATTTTACCCTTTACCAAAACTGAACCCCACAATACGATAACTCCCATTGCCAGGATTGCCAATGGCTGTTATCAACTGGATTTAGTTTTGCGAAATAATCGCTGTAATGAATTCTACCCTGAAGGAATTTTTCACCCCCATCGAGAAATTCACAATATAAAGAAAGAAAATATAGGACTAATTGAAGTGATGGGACTGGCGGTTTTACCTGGCCGGTTAGTAAAAGAAATGGAACTAATAGAGAGATATTTACTTCAAAGGGAGATTACCCTGGAAGAACAAAAGTTACTGGATAAACACCTGGATTTTTGTAAAGAAATAGCGGAAAAATACCCTAAAATCGAAGAGAAGGAATTAAAAACCATCATTAAAAAAGAAATAGGGGAGAAGTTTGTAGAAGCTTTAAAACATTCAGGGGTTTATAAAGATGACCAAAGGGGATTGAAACACTTTATAAAATTCATTTCATCTATAGGGGGAGTTGTCCTTGAAAATTGATAAAAGTTTTTATGGAGAGGTGGAAGGTAGGAAGGTCTTTCAGTATTCCCTAAAAAATTCAACTGGAACAGAGCTGATAGTTTTAAATTATGGTGCTATAATCAACAAATTATTACTCCGGGATAGAAAGGGAGAATTAGCCAATGTAGTTTTAACACTACCGGATTTAGAATCTTACCAAAAAAATCCCCATTACCTAGGTTGTGTTATAGGTAGATATGCTGGAAGAATTAGAAAGGGCCAAATAGTCATCGATAATCAAAATTATCAACTTTCCCAAAATGAAGGGGAAAACACCTTACACGGCGGATTTCTTGGTTTTGGAAGGGTAATTTGGGAGGCAGAAACAAGGGTTTTAGGAGACTATGGAGAAATCCATTTGACTTATCGAAGTCCCCATGGGGAAGAAGGGTTTCAGGGAAATTTAAATTTGACCGTTATCTATCGATTAAATGAAAGGGATAATTTAGAAATAACTTATAGAGGAATTAGTGATAGAAATACCTGTCTTTCACCGACTAATCACAGTTATTTCAACCTTTCTGGAAAAGTTCAATCTGTAGAAGAGGATTATTTAAAAATCTACAGTAACCAGGTTTTAAAAAGTAGGGAAGATTTAACAGCTGAGAAAGATTTGGTAACTATAGAAGAATTAAACATTCAAGGACCTTATATTAAAATCAAAGAATACATGGATCTTTTAGAAAAAATTAGTAATTTCCGGGGTATAGATCACACCTTTTATGTAGGGGATAAAGGGGGAGAATTGGTAAAAATCGCCGATTATTACCATCAACCTAGTGGCCGGCTACTAGAAGTTTATACTAATCATCCCTATATCAACATCTATTCTGGGAATTTCCTCAACCCTTCTGTAACTTTAGAGGGGGGATCCAGGGCAGTGGCCTATGGTGGAATCTGTTTTGAAACCTGTGAGCAACCTAATGCACCCCATTGGGGGTTAGGTATTCTACCTCAAGGTGTCCTTTATCAAAAAAAATGTCTTTATAAATTTAGTGTAAAAGGTAATGTAAAAAGTTCTATGAAAAAATAGATTAAATACCACACGAACAGATTAGCATAAAGAAAAATAACGTAATCGCTCTTGACAAACAGTCTTAAAAGGCTAATTCAAAGATAACAAGGGCGAAGGGAACAAAAGAAAGGCATAACAAATAAGCCCTTGACGTTACCAATTTTAGCCTTTTAAGACTTCGGTTTGTCAAGAGTTCGCAAGCCGATTACTAGTTCCTGCCCGGGCTCTGCTAAACAAAAGCTAGGCTGTTTCTTCTGTAATCCATTGTTGGGCTAATTTAATAAGTTTTGCCCACTTTGCAGGCATAGTAGGAAGGTTACTA
>NZ_FOIF01000011.1 GCF_900111575.1 Anaerobranca gottschalkii DSM 13577
TCTGCTCTACCTTCAAAGAAATTTTTATATGCTAGGCAGGCATCCTTAATAGCTTGTTTGGTTATATTGTTTGAATAGTCTTTAAGCCAAGCATATTTTTCTTGTTTCTTTAACTCTGTTAATCTTTTTCTAAGTTCTCCATCATTTAAAAACTTACCACCGTTATTATAATTCTCTTGTTCTGTAGCTAAAGCCCAATTATATGCCCATCTTGCAACCCCTGCACATTCCTTTAGTTTAGTTTTTTGTTTGTTGTTAGGTAGAAGCATTACTTTGTAAGTCTTTATCATCTTCTACCAACTCCTTAATCATTTTCTTTACTTTATTTACCCTTTTACCATTTTTATCCCATTCTCTCAATGTTTTGAGGATTTTTACCTATAAGTTTTGCTAACTCTCCTATAGAATAATATTTCATTTTTATCATCTCTTGAATTTATTATAACACAAACATTATATAAAACAAAAAATTTTGTAAATAGTTCTATAATATTTTGTTAGCTGTTAAATTCCTCCCTTTTATATTTTCATATATTTTTTCTCCATTATGATTTTATTCAAGCTGGAGAAATTTAAAACTAATTTACTCCTTTTAAACTTAAAGATATCCTCCGTTTTACCGGATCTACTCCTATTACTTTGGCACTAACTACATCCCCCACCTTGACTACTTCTAAGGGATGTTTGACAAACTTTTCCGATAACTCGGAAATATGGATTAACCCTGCTTCTTTTACCCCAATATCTACAAAGGCTCCAAAGTCTAAAACATTTCTAATTGTTCCTTTAACAATCATCCCTTCTTTTAAGTCCTCTAGTTTTAATACCCCTGAAAGGAATAAAGGCTTAGGTAAATCTTCCCTGGGGTCAAGACCTGGCTTTTCCAATGAGTTTAATATATCAATCAATGTTGGTACACCAATGCCTAATCTTTCTGCTAGCTCCCTTTGCTCTTCTTCCTTTACCTTTCCCCTTATACCAGGCAAACCTCCCCTTTTAGCTAAGTCGTCTTTACAGTATCCTAATATCTCTAAAAGTTTTTCTGCCGCTTGGTAACTTTCTGGATGTACAGAAGTAGAATCTAGAGGTTCAATTCCACCTTTGATCCTCAAAAACCCGGCACATTGCTGATAAGCAGCAGGTCCTAATCTAGGTACTTTTAATAATTCTTCCCTTGACTTAAAGGCTCCCTGTTCTTCCCTATACTTAACTATTCCTTTAGCAATGGCTGGTTTAATCCCGGCAATGTAACTTAATAAGGAGGGGCTGGCGGTATTTAAATCAGCTCCTACATTATTTACACAATCTTCTACTACCCCACCTAAGAGGGCTGCTAATCTCTTTTGATCCACATCATGTTGATACTGCCCTACACCTATAGATTGGGGAGGTATTTTCACTAGTTCTGCCAATGGATCTTGCAATCTCCGGGCAATGGAAATGGCACTTCTTTCTGCTACATCTAAGTCAGGAAATTCCTCTTTAGCCAGTGGCGAGGCAGAATAAACACTTGCCCCTGCTTCATCTACTATAGTGTAGCTTAGACCTGGTCGCTCATTGATAAACTCTGCGACAAATTCGGCACTTTCCCTACTAGCTGTTCCATTGCCAATGGCAATAACAGTTACATTGTATTTATCTACCAGTTCTAGTATTTTCTTTTTTCCTTCTTCTACTTTGTTATGGGGTGGTGTAGGATAAATTACAGCTATATCTAAAACTTTACCTGTTGGGTCTACAACAGCTAACTTACAACCGGTTCTATAGGCAGGGTCATAACCTAGTACAGTAACACCTTTAGTAGGTGGTTGAAGTAATAAGGATTTTAAATTGGCAGTAAAAACTTTACATGCTTTTTCATGGGCTGTTTCTGTTAAACCTCTACGGATATCCCTTTCCACTGCTGGAAGTAATAATCGACTAATTCCGTCTTCCAATGCCTCTCTAATAACTTCTCTATTTACTTTAGGTGTTTCTTGGAAATTTCTCTTCCACAATTCTTCAGTCAATTCTTCTTTATCAAATACTATACTTACTTTTAAAAACTTTTCCTTTTCTCCCCGATCAATAGCCATAATTCTGTGGGGAGGCAGTTTTTTTACCCCTTCTGAATATTCATAGTACATTTCATAGGGTGATTGCAAATTTTTATCAACAGCAACAACTTCCATTACAGCCCGTTCAAAGACAAATTTCCTAGCAAATTCCCGGTTTTCCCCTTTATCTGCCATTCCTTCTGCAATGATATCTTTAGCCCCTTGTAATGCCTTTTGAATATCTTCAACTTTATCGTTGACAAAGGGTTGTGCCAGATCCTGCCAAGGAATATCCTTTGTTAAAATTTCTTCAGCTAAAGGTTCCAACCCTAGATCCTTTGCTATACTTGCCCGGGTATTTCTTTTTGGCCTAAAGGGTCTATAAATATCTTCTAATTGTTGTAGCTTTACAGCATTTTTAATTCCTTCGGCAATTTCTTCAGTCATTTTCCCTTGTTCTTCGATTAACCGATAGACTTCTTCTTTTCTAGTCTTTAAGTTTTGTTGATACTGATAAGTTTCATCTACCAGGCGGATTTCTTCCTCTGTAAGCCCCCCTGTCATCTCTTTACGATAACGGGCTATAAAAGGGACAGTATTTCCTTCTTGTAATAATTCGATGGTATTTTTAACTTTCTTTTCATCGATTTTCGTTTGAAGTGCTACTATCTTTAATATTTCCACCATATCATTCCTTTCAATATTATAATCTCCTATTTAATAACTTAGCTATAACTTTTCCTAATTTATTGGCATGTTTAAGTTCTATAGTCTTTTTAGGGCATAGTTCATGACAACAGTAACAGCTGATACACTTAGCATAATCAATAACCGCTTTATTATCCCTCAAGACCATGGCGTCTACTGGACAACTATTTACACAAAACTTACAACCTATACATTCTTTCTGTATTTCTGGAACAACTTTCATCAAGTTAACCACAAGGCTGGTCATAAACCCAGGAAGTCTAGATACAAATTTGGTATTAGGTAATTTAAATGGGGTTATCCCTAATTCATGGATTTTAGAGCCTAAAACTTGGATATTTTTAATATCCCCTTCCCCTAAACCCAGATGATGCCCCCAATAAGTAGTTAAGACATCTTCAAATTTACAGGGAAGGATTTCCCCTAGTACCCTATCGGCACTTATAGCATCTGGCGATATCACTAAAATCCCACATTTTTTAGTATTCCCAGCTGATGGTCCGTTCCCTTCCATAGCTTCGATACCGTCAATAACAGTAAGGTGGGGTTTTACTTCCCGGTAAAGCTCTAAAAGGCCTAAACAAAATTGTTCCACTGTCTGAGCCTCTTTATGGTAATTAGCCTTTGCTCTGCCCGGAACGACCCCAAACATATTTTTTACTCCCCCAGTCAAAAGGGTAAGGCCGTGGGTTTTAAATTTAGCCATAGATATAACAACATCAGCTTCAAAAAGGGGTTTTGCAATATATAGTTCTTTAAAGACTTTGCCCCCTTTACGGATTTCAATACCTGTGGTATCAAAGTTAAGAAGCTTTGCTCCCTTTTTTTCTACTATCTCTGCAATTTTGCTTACCTTTAGGGCCCTTCCAGTGGGATTTCCCTCTTCCATGTTCCCCCCTGCACTGTCACCTACCCACACTTGGCATCCTACTTCATGTAAAAGGTCGATCATACATCCTACTACTTGGGGATGGGTCGTAACGTTTTGTTCTGGGGGTTTGGCACTTAATGCATTAACTTTAAGTAAAACCTTCTGCCCCGGTTTAACAAAGAATTGGATTCCACCTAATAAATTAAACCCTTCTTCTAACCCTCTTTTTACTTCCCCTTCATTATATGTATAAGCTCTGGTAATAGCTACTTTAGACACTTAACCACCTCCGATTAACCGGTCATTCCATAATATTATACCATTTATTGTTAGGAGATACTAGTTAGATAAAACATTTATGAAGTGTAAAAAAAAAAGACTGCCAATGGGCAGCCTTTTTAAATTCAATATTCTATAATACTACTCCACCATCTACACTTAGCACTGTACCGGTTACAAACCTGGCTTCATCGGAAGCTAAGTATAGATAAGCGTTGGCAATGTCTTCTGGATAACCTAAAGTTTTAAGAGGTGATTTTTCTTTCATCATATCTAATACCTTTTCAGGCATTTTAGCAGTCATTGGTGTTACGATAAATCCTGGAGCTACAGCATTTACACGGATACCTTTTTTACCAAGCTCTTTAGCCCAAGTTTTAGTCATACCAATAACTCCCCATTTAGTAGCAGCATAGTTGGTTTGACCAAAGTTACCGTAAAGACCAACTACTGAAGTTGCGTTTAAGATAACTCCACTTCCTTTTTCAGCCATAACTTTAGCAGCAGCTTGACCGCAGTGGAATACACCAGTTAAGTTAACATTGATAACCCGGTCCCACTCTTCTTGAGTCATTTTTAGAAGAGTATTATCTGCAGTAATACCAGCATTGTTTACAAGGATATCTAATCCACCAAAATGTTCTAAAGTATCAGCTACCATTTTATCTACTTGCTCTCTGTCAGTTACATTGACAATCATTCCGATAGCTTGACCGCCCTCAGCTTTAATCTCTTCTACAACTTTATTTACATCAGCTTCATTTAAGTCAGCTACAACTACTTTAGCACCTTCTTGGGCAAATCTCTTAGCTGTGAATTCACCAATACCTCTACCGGCACCGGTAATAATAGCCACTTTGTCCTTTAACCTCATTACAAATCCCTCCTATATTTTTAAATCAAATTTCTGTCTATATATAATTTACTACACAAGTCCTAAACTTGCAAATATTATAGCAACAACTACAGAAGCAATTGGAATCAGTGAACCTACTACGAAAATATCGATATATGAATCTTTATGGGTTAGTCCTGTTATAGCTAACAATGTTAATACAGCACCATTGTGAGGTAATGTGTCTAAACCACCTGATGAAATAGATGCTACTCTGTGGAAAGCTTCTAAACTCATTCCAGCAGCATTAGCTAACTCTACATATTTTTCTCCTAGTGCTTCTAAAGCTATACCCATACCACCAGATGCTGAACCTGTAGCACCAGCTAAAAGGTTAACTGCTAAGGCTTGAGAAATAAGTGGATTACCTTTAATACCCAATACCATATCAGTTAATGTTTGGAAACCTGGAACTGCTCTAACAACACTACCAAAACCTACTGCAGCACTGGTGTTGATAATAGCGATAACAGATCCAGAAGCACCAGCATTGATAGTTTTGATTAGTCTTTCCATAAAAGAAGTTTTAAAGTAATTGAAGTTTAATATGATAGTTAAAATGATACCTGTAAAAAGTGCAACAATTATATGCCATTCTAAAAGATTTAACGTAACGATTACAGAAACTAAAGGCAAGCATGAAAGGATTGGATTAGGTAGATTACCATTACCGTTTTCTTGATAGTTACTTGGCTCAGTAAACACTTCACCAGCAGCTGTCAATTTTCTTTCTTTCCAAGTCAAGTATAAGTAACCACCTACAGCCATTACTAACGCTGCGGCAATACCCATGATAGGTGCAGCTGCTGCAGTTGTACCATAATATTTAGTTGGAATTAAGTTTTGAATTTGAGGAGTTCCTGGAACAGCAGTCATAGTAAATGTAAAGGAACCTAAGGCAATAGCACCTGGAATAAGTTTTCTAGAAATATTAGCTTCTCTAAAAACTGCCACTGCTAATGGATACATTGCGAAAACAACTACGAATAAGCTAACTCCACCATAAGTTAATACAGCGCAACCAACTACAACCGCTAAAATAGCTCTTTTCTTTCCAATAAGTTTAGTTATACCTGCTGCAACTGACTTAGCAGCTCCGGTATCTTCCATTAGTTTACCGAAAATTGCTCCAAGCATAAACACAGGGAACCAACTTTTTGTAAATCCAACAAACCCTGTCATATAAGTATCAGTATAAGCGGGGAGTAACTCTAATCCTCCAGATAAAGCAACTAATAATGCACAGATAGGTGCAATCCAGATAATTGACATTCCCCTATAGGCAAGAACCATTAAAAGAACTAATCCTATAATAATACCTAACATGTTTTATCCTCCCTTTTTTTTCTTTTTTAATTAAAATGATAAACCCATTTTTTCTTCTCTGAAAATTCTTTCATCCATTACCTTTAGATCTTCGGCGATGATTGGCTTAAACTCCATTTGATCTAAAATATCTTTTTGCAAATCAACACCAGGAGCAATTTCAATAAGAACTAAACCTTCTTTACTTAACTTAAATACTGCCCTTTCAGTGATATAAAGAACTGGTTGACCTACATCATTAGCATATTCACCACTGAAGGTAATTTGCTCTACATGTTTAATGAACTTTTTATTTTTGCCTTCGTTAACAATTACTAATTTACCGTCTTCTACTTTAAGTTGGAGATCCCCAGCAGTAAAGGTTCCACAGAAAATAAGTTTTTTAGCATTTTGAGTAATATTGATAAATCCACCGCAACCAGCAACTTTAGGACCAAATTTACTTACATTGACGTTTCCTGTTTGGTCACATTGAGCTAAACCTAAGAATGCAACATCTAATCCACCGCCATCATAGAAGTCAAATTGATAAGGTTGGTCTAAAATTGCATCAGGGTTAATAGCTGCTCCGAAACTTAAACCACCTGCTGGTACTCCTCCTACTGGACCAGACTCAATTGTTAACTTCATTTCACCTCCAATTCCTTCTTCATTTGCTACCATTGCTACACCTTCAGGCATACCTATACCTAAGTTAGTTACAGCATTAGGTATTAACTCCATAGCTGCCCTTCTAGCAATGATTTTTCTTTCATTTAATTCTAGTGGTTTTAATGATTGAACTGGCACTTTTATTTCACCACAATATGCTGGATTATATTGTTCAGCAAAGGTTTGCATATGATTTTGTGGTTCAGCTACTACGATTGCATCAACTAAAATACCTGGGATTTTAACTAATCTAGGATCTAAAGTACCATTAGCTACAACTTTCTCTACTTGTAAAATTACAATACCACCAGAGTTTTTAGCAGCTTGAGCAAGGGATAATGCTTCTAATGTTACTGCTTCTTTTTCCATAGTTGCATTACCGTTTTCATCGGCATATGTCGCTCTAATTAAGGCTACATCGATAGGGAACGCTTTATAGAATAGATATTCTTTACCATGGATATTGATAATTTCTACAACGTCTTCTTTAGTTACACTGTTAATTTTACCACCATCTACTCTAGGATCAACAAAGGTTTTTAATCCTACATGGGTAATAGTACCAGGTTTTCCAGCAGCTATATCCCTAAATAAGTGGGCAATAACACCTTGAGGTAAGTTATAAGCTTCAATTTTATTTTCATTAGCCAACTTACCTAATTTAGGTGCAAGACCCCAGTGGCCACCAATAACTCTTTTTACAAGGCCTTCATGTCCTAGATGGTTTAAACCTCTGGTTTTTCCATCTCCTTGACCTGCTGCGTAAACTAATGTGATATTTTGTGGTTTACCTTCTTCTAAAAATCTCTTTTCAATGGCTGAAGTTAACTCTTCAGGATGACAATTTCCGACAAATCCTCCACTTGCAACAGTGGCACCATCTTTAATTAAAGCCACTGCTTCCATAGCTGACATAACTTTTGACTTTTTTACAGCCATAAATTTTACCTCCTATTTTCTTAATAACTTTATGCATATTTATGCTCTTTTTATTTCAGCAAAAATCATGCCAATGTTAAATAACGGGAAAAATCATCTATTTTTTAGAAAAATTTTTATAGTTAACCTTTTTGTGTCTTTAATTGCAGACACCAATATGCAAAAAGCAAAAACCTGTCCGGCAATAAATACACCAACTTTGAATCTTAAAGTTTTGGTGTGTTATATTCCAGACAGGTTTTATAGGAAACTTACTTATGTCCGTAATTCCAAACAATTTTTATTTAATTATTAAAAATTTTTGTTCAATTTTTAGACACTTTTATTAGAGGTTATACTTACCCATTTTTTCATATAGACTTGATCTACTAATTTTCAGTAATCTTGCTGCCTCAGATCTATTATTATTACAAGCTCTTAGTGCGTCGATTATACCTTGTCTCTCAGCTTCTTCTATAATTTCATTTAAAGATTTTATCTTTTTTAGAGGAATCTGACCTGTTATTTTTTCAGGAAGGTGAATGACTTGGATAGTGGTATCACGCTCTATTAAGTTGATTGCCCGTTCTAAAACATTTTCTAATTCCCTTACATTACCTGGCCAACTATATTTTTTAAGATATTCCATAGCTTCAGGTGATATTTTATCAACATATTTTCCTAGTTTATTGCTGAGTTTATCTATCATATGAATAACTAGATCCTCTATATCTTCAGGCCTTTCTCTAAGGGGGGGTATGTTTAATGTCAAAACATTAAGTCGATAATAAAGGTCACCTCTAAATTTTCCTTCCTTAACCATTACCTCTAAATTTTGATTAGTTGCTGCAATAATCCTAGTATCTATTTTTTTAGCTCCTATAGCCCCTATTCTTTCTACTTCTTTTTCTTGTAATACCCGGAGTAATTTGGCTTGCATTTGTAGAGGCATGTCCCCTATTTCATCGAGGAAAATTGTACCTCCATCTGCCAATTCAAATTTACCTATTTTCCCACCTTTTTTAGCACCGGTAAATGAGCCTTCTTCGTAACCAAAAAGCTCTGATTCTAACAATTCATTGGGAATAGCTGCACAATTGACCTTTACGAAGGGAAAATCCGATCTGGAACTAGCATTGTGAATAGCATGGGCAAATAATTCCTTCCCTGTTCCACTTTCACCAATAATTAATACATTAGAATCAGTTAAACTTGCTTTTTTGGCAAACCCCCTCACTTCCTCTAAAGCATTGCTTTTACCAACAATACAATTAAAAGAGTATTTACTAGTATTTAACATCTTTAACTGCCCTTTATAGTGTTCTAGTTGTTTTTCCATTTTACTTACTTTTTTATAGAGGGTATCTAGTTCCTTTACATTTCTGAAGATTACTTTTCCTACCGCCCCGACCGATTCTCCATTTTTGATTATAGGGATTCTGGTAGCTATCATATAGTTTCCTTTAATTTTTTGTAAATCAGCTACTTCAGGAACTCCAGTTTGGGCGACAATATGCATTCTAGTATTTTCAATAACTTCAGTTACATGTTTACCTATCACTTCATCTTTATTAACCCCTAAAAATTTAGAATAAGCATCACTAATCATTGTTATATGCCCTTGTTTATCTACTACTAAAATCCCATCATAGGCCAGTTCCATTACTGTATTTAAAACATCAGTTATATTCTTTTGCTTATCTAATTCTAATAAGACATTTTCATAATCGGTAATGTCTTGAAAAACGGAAACTGCCCCTATTATTTTGTCCCCTAATTTTATTGGAGTTCTGTTAGCAATTACAGTATAATCATTAATTTTAAGGGTTTTTCCAATCTCTGCTTCCCCAGATTCTACCACTGCTGGAAGTCTTGTTTGAGGGAGTATTTCCCTAATATCTTTACCTAAGACTTCACTTTTACTTTTCCCAACAATTTTTTCTGCCGATCTATTAAAATAAGTTATTTTATATTCTAAGTCGATAGCAATTATGCTATTACTAGCAGATTCTAACATAGCATTAAGATTTGTAGTGGTATATTTCAATTTCTCATAATATACCCTTAGTAAATCTTTTTTTGTCAGTATCCCTACCAAATTATTTTCATCATCTACCACTAAAAACTTATCTTCTGCCCTGTCAAAGATAATACTGGTATTATCTTCTCCATTAACAGTACTAAAGTCCCTTTCCATAATTTCTACTACTGTAGTACTAATAGGTTTCCCTTCAGCTATGGCATTTAAAAAAGTATTTTTAGAAAATATCCCTACTGGTTTACCCCTTTTATTAATCACGGGAACACTATCAATTTTGTATTTTCCCAAAATATCGGCAGCTTGTTGAAGGGTATCTTCCTCTAATAAAGTGACAGGTTTAGGGCTCATAACCTCTTTTATTTTCATCTTAACCACCTTCTGTTTAAATATTACCTATAACCATTCTAAAGCTACATTCCTTTATTTGCAATAGTAAATATCGCTATAAATATAAAAGAGGTATCCAAATACGGATACCTCTTAAACGTTATTATCTTTCAACAATCATAGCAATTCCTTGGCCGCCACCAATACACAATGTAGCTAAACCAGTTTTTGCATCTCTTTTAATCATCTCATAAATTAATGTAGTTAAAACTCTAGCACCAGAAGCGCCGATAGGATGACCTAATGCAATAGCTCCACCATTTACATTTAATTTTTCTGGGTTAATATTCAAATCTTTACCTACTGCTAAAGATTGAGCAGCAAAAGCTTCATTAGCTTCAACTAAGTCAATATCTTCTATAGTTAAATTAGCTTTTTCAAGGGCTTTTTTAGTTGCTGGCACTGGACCATATCCCATAATCTTTGGATCTAAAGCTGCAATTGCATGGGCTTTAATAGTTACTAAAGGTTTGATTCCAAGTTCTTCAGCTTTTTCTTTAGCCATTACTACTAACATTGCAGCACCATCGTTAATTCCAGAGGCGTTACCGGCAGTTACAGTACCATCTTTTTTGAAGGCTGGTTTAAGTTTAGCTAAAGTTTCAATAGTCATACCGTGTTTAGGATACTCATCGGTATCAACAACTGTTACTTGACCTTTTCTACCAGGAACTTCTACAGGTACTATTTCATCTTTAAAACGGCCTTCTTTCTGAGCTTTCTCGGCTTTCAATTGGCTTTGTAATGCAAATTGATCTTGTTCTTCTCTAGTTAATCCCCATTGCTCAGCGATATTTTCAGCGGTAATTCCCATATGATAGTTATTGAAAGCATCAGTTAGACCGTCATGAATCATAGAGTCAAGAACTTTAGCTTCACCCATTTTATAACCCCATCTTGCATTAGGTAAAAGATATGGAGCATTACTCATACTTTCAGTACCACCAGCTAAAATAACATCAGCATCTCCAGCTGCAATAAATTGAGCAGCCATTGCTACAGATCTTAATCCAGAACCACATAAGTGGTTTATAGTTAATGCTGGTACATTCTCAGGTACTCCTGCTTTAATTGCCACTTGTCTTGCAACATTTTGTCCTAATCCAGCAGATAATATGTTACCTACAATTACATCATCGATAATTTCAGGGGAAATATTAGCTCTTTTAATTGCTTCTTTAGCAGCAACAACTCCTAAGTCCACAGCGGATAAGCTTGACAAACTACCTCCAAAACTTCCAATAGGAGTTCTGGCAGCACTTACAATAACAACATCTCTCATTTTTACAAACCTCCTAAAATTTATTTTGCACCCTATTTTTATATGCAATTTTTATGCCAATACCCCTTTGAGGGTAAATTTAGGAATTATCATTCCACATAAATCTTTTCGGTGATTTCTATTTTCTGGATAGTGATACTTCTTCAGTATAGCTAAATCTTCATCACTTAATGCCCCTAATTGTTTTAGTACTTCTATAACTACAGGTTCCCTGCCCCTAGGAGAACCGTCTTCCATTTTTATAGCAATACCTAATTTTTGATCTTTTATCCCTATACAGTATACCCCTTCAGCTCCTGCTTTGGCAATTAAATTACCTTTCCCTACCTTCATTAAATCAGTACACAACCTATCAGTTCCACCAACCATCTCTGGAAACTGGGTCATGGCATCAGTGATAATCTTTACTGTTTTCCCCCTTTGTCCTTCCAAAATAAAAGGATCTGCTAAATAGGCATAAGCTAAAGCCCAATTGTATATAGGTAGACCATAAACAGGGACGCCACACCCATCGATACCAATTATTATTTTTTCCTTTGGGTAATTACAAAATTCCTTTACCAACTCTAACAACTCTTGCTGAAGGGGGTGTTCTATCCTTGTATAGTCATCTAATGGATATTTTTTTTGCTGACAAACAACTAACATTCCTGCATGTTTACCAGAACAATTACAGTGCAAGTTACTTGGAGTAAGTCCTTTTTCCCACAGTTTAACCTCTGCCCCTTTATTATACGGCAAATGACTACCACAACGGAGCTCTTCTGGGTTAAGATTGATTTTCTTTAAGACCTCTAAAACTCCTTCTACATGGAAATCTTCACCACTGTGGGAAGCACAAAACAGAGCAAGTTCCTTTAAAGTGATCCCATACCTTTCCATAGCCCCCGATTCCACCACGGGAATAGCTTGTATTGGCTTTGCAGAAGAGCGCCAGTAACTAATATGATAAGGATCACCCACTGAGTATACCAATTCCCCTTGACTGTTGACCACCGCTACATAGCCCCGATGACAACTTTCCACCAATTCTCCCCTTATTACTTCAACTAATACCTCAGACACAATATTTCCTCCCTTATTTTGATTTATCTACTAACCACTTAAATAGCTTAATATTCTCATCGGTATATCTCCACAAATTCTCTGGATGCCACTGTACAGCTAAAATATTACCACATTTACTTTCTATTCCCTCAATAATCCCATCGGAACTTTTACAATTTATTAAAAGATTATCACCTAAAACTCCTATACATTGATGATGGAAAGAATTAACTAAAAGCTCTTCTTTTCCAATAACATCAGCTAAGAGGGTATTTTTTTCAATGTATACTTGATGACTTAAATAATACCTAGGGCCTTTTTGTCTATGTCCTATAACCTTTTCTTTTTGAGAAAATATATCTTGGATAACTGTCCCACCTAATGCTATATTTAATACCTGTAACCCCCTACAAATCCCTAAAATAGGTTTCTTTTTCTCTATGGCAGTTTTAACTAAATGAATTTCTAGAACATCCCTAAGGGGGTCTACATCTCCCAAATTAGGATGGGGCTCTTCTCCATATATCAAAGGATTTACATCATCACCACCTGAGAGTAATAATCCATCAATTTTAGATATAAGTTCAGGAATGTTTTCTACCCTGATATTGGACGGTATGATTAACGGGATTCCCCCTCCTTCTACCACTGCAGTTACATAATCATCTCCCAACATATTCCTATTTAACTTGTAATTAAACATGGCAGTAATTCCTATTAATGGCTTCAAATTCCCCACCCCACTACTATTTTTTTGTACCTTTAAATAATTATTTCTCCCCCGTTATTTAGATTCCTTTTTGGTTTTCTTTTTACATATTTAAAGTATTCCTTTACTAATAATTTAACTAAAAAAAGCGAAAAAGACGGTTTTACATCTCCCGTCTTTTAGAAATCTATTAAACCTAAACTAATTAAAAGGGCTTCATTGATTTTTCCCATTTTTTCCTCTCCAATATGGGCCACCTTTTCATTAAGTCTTTGTTTATCTATGGTTCGAATTTGCTCTAATAAAATTACTGAATCCTTTTCTAAACCATATTTTTCAGCTTCTACTTCTACATGGGTAGGAAGTTTTGCCTTTTGAATTTGGGAAGTAATTGCTGCCACAATTACTGTGGGACTAAATTTATTGCCTACATCATTTTGAATGACCAATACTGGTCTAATACCCCCCTGTTCAGAGCCCACTACAGGGCTTAAATCGGCATAGTATACATCCCCTCTTTTAACAGACATGGTAATCACGCTCCACAAACCATCTGTTCTGTCACTGAAGCAGCCTCGTTTTCAGCACTAATAGCTTCATTGGCAAGGGTTAAATTTATTTCTGCCATTTCCATATAGCCTCTTTGCATCCATTCTCTATTTAATATCCTTTGTTGATTTTTATACCTCTCTCCAAGATACAATTTTACCGCCTCCCGTATAAGTTGGCTACGATTTAGTTTATCACTTTTAACAATTCTATCTAATTCCTGTAAAAGATTATCAGGAACTGTAATCATTACCCGTCTTGTCTGAGCCATAGAGGGCACCTCCTGTCAATACTTTCCCTTAACGAAGAGCATATTAAATATTATACCGTGACTAGTATTTTTATGCAATCTTTTAGCCTTCTAATCCTCTGTAAATTCTTGGAACACGCTTAGATATAGCACATACCAGTTCATAGTTTATAGTATCTATTAAAGGTGCTAAATTATCAACGGTATTTTCTCCTTCTAAGGCATAAATCAGTACTTCATCTCCTAATTTGACTGGTATCCCCGTTACATCTACCATAATATAATCCATACATACTCTACCTACAACGGGGGCTTTTTTCCCTTTAATTGTGACAAATCCTTTATTGGAAAAATCTCTAAAATAGCCATCGGCATAGCCTATGGGGATAGTTGCTATAGTTGCAGGACCAGATGTTTTATAGGTCATAGAGTAGCTTATAGGAGCACCTTTTTCCACTTCTTTTAAATAAGCTATTTCACTCTTTAATTCTAAAGCAGGTTTCAAGAAAACTTTTCCTTTTTGTTTTTGGGAGGGGTATAAACCATACATAGCAATACCTAAACGGACCATGTTGAAGGATTGATCTGTTAAATTTTCCATAGCCCCTGCACTGTTAGCTATGTGTTTTAAGGGGATTTGGTAAGGTAGATTAGCTAAAATTTCTTTAAATTTTAGAAACTGTTTTACAGTATGGGGATTTTCCCTTTCTTCCCCTGCGGCATAGTGGGTAAAAATTCCTTCTACTTCTATATTATCCAATTTTGTTAATTCTAATAAAAAAGAGTTGATATTTCTTGGCAAAACCCCTAATCTACCCATTCCTGTATCTACCTTGACATGAACTTTTATTTTATTAGTCAATTTTGAGTTTAAGGCTTTAGCTAAATCTAAATCATAAAGGGTCGGGGTTATATTGTATCTTACTAAATCATCGGCACTTTGGGGAGGAGTATAACCTAAAACTAAAATAGGGGTATCTGTAATACCATTTTCTCTAAGGACAACTGCCTCTTCCACCAATGCCACTGCCAGATATTCTGCCCCACCTTTAATGGCTGCTTTTGAAACTTCTACACTGCCATGGCCATAGCCATCAGCTTTAACTACAGCCATGATTTTTACATCTTTAGGCAACCTTTCTGTCAAAACTCCGATATTATGAATTATATTGTCTAAGTGAATTTCTGCAAAGGTTTTTCGGTACATCAAAAATTCCCCCCTCTCCTAGATATATTTCGACAAGAAAATTTTAATTCCTTTTATTTATTTCAATATTTTCATATTTTACTAATAATTCGCTTCCCCCCAAAATTAACTTTACTTCTTTTATTTGATTATCTTGATGATATATTACCATTTCCCCACCATTTACTTCTATTTGATTTGGTGAAATAATTTTAATGTTATCTTTATTTTTAATAACCTCTTCTAAAAGACCGATCAAGGCAAAAGAAGGGAGTTTAAAGTTTTCCCTTTTCCCCTCTACTACTCCTGGATAATGATGATTTTTTAACTTTACTTTATCCCCTTCTAAAATTATTTCTTGCCGGTATTTATCTGACCAAATCAAAATCCAATGGTACTGTCCTTTATTTTGGTAAATTTCCTCTACTTGGAATTCATTATCATCCATTAAAATCCTATAGTTTGCTTGATAACCAATGATAGAATTGTACTGTTTTTCTAAGGAATTTACAAAACCACTAAAACCACAAGCTGTAAACAACAGGGTAGGTAATAGTAAAATCAAGATTTTTTTCAAGAAATCATTCCTCCTTTTTTACTATTGCTTTTAATAGATCATGACGGGTTATAATTCCCACTAGTTTGCCGTCTTGTTCCACTGGAATTCGATTAAATCCCTTTCTCACCATAAATTCTAAGGGAATATCAATCTCATCTTCTAAAGTTACTGAATATACAGGAGTTGACATTAAATCTTCTATTTTTACCGCTAAAGATTTTTTTAGTTCTTCATTAGCCCTTCCAGGATCTTCTAAGTACAAAAAGACCCCTAAAACATCGATATATGGTAGTGGCATTATTTTTTTGTGGCGGGAAAGGATATCTTTTTCTGTAACCATTCCCACTAAGGAATTTTCATTATCTACAACGGGAAGTCCTCCAACGTTATGTTCTATCATTAACTGTGTTGCTTCCTCTACAGTCTGATCCTTGTTTATACTGATTACCTCTTTATTATAAAACTCTTTTACCAACATCTTGCCACACTCCTTTAATATAATTTTTTAAATGCTAAAGCCAAAGCCTCTGGCAAATCCCTAGGTAATAAACTGAAATACCCCTTTTCTTCAGCTATAATATCTGCAGCTAACCCATGTAAATATACACCAAGCTGAGCTCCTTCTTCCACCGATAGACCTTGGGCTAATAACCCTAAGATAATTCCTCCTAATACATCGCCACTTCCACCGGTAGCTAAACCGTTATTGCCAGTGGTATTTAAAAAAACTTCCCCATTTTTTGTACCAATACAGGTAGTACTTCCTTTTAATACTATAGTACATCGGTATTTTTTACTATATTCCCTTACAATATTTATGGAGTCTTTAAGGATTTCTTCTACAGTAAGTCCAATAATCCTGCTCATTTCTTTAGGATGGGGTGTCAATATGTGGTTTTCCCTAATAAGGGAATAATCTTGTATTTTTGCTAAAAGGTTTAAACCATCGCCATCGATAATAATTTTTCCAGGGAAATTATTTAAAATATAAATAAATAATTCTTCCCTATTATTTGTAGAAAAACCCGGTCCTATAAGTAGACTTTGGGCCTTTGCTAGATAATTTACCAAAATAGGTTTAAATTTTTCTAGATCTTCTTCCATTTCCAGGGTAATAGATTCATAACTTGAGGTTTCAATTGTATTAACCAGTTCTCTATCAACTAAGGTGTAGAGGAGACCTATCCCCGCCCTTAGGGCAGCATGGGCAGCTAAAATAACTGCACCGGACATCCCTTTACTTCCCCCTACAATAATGCCAGTTCCGTAACTCCCTTTATGGCTGTCTTGACTTCTCTTAGGTAAGAGCTTTTTAACGATATCCTCTGTCAACCAATAGGTATCAGTTTTGTATTGATTTATTAGCTCAGGGGGAATGCCGATATCTTTTACCACCAGTTCTCCAGCATAGACCCTTCCCTTGGAAAGAAGTAAATTTTCCTTTGGTAATCCTAAAGTTACTGTTTTATCACCTTTGACAATTTCCCTATTTTCCATTGGTCCGTCCCCTGCTAATCCTGAGGGAATGTCAATACAAAGGACGTATTTACCAGAAGAATTAATTTTTTGTACTATTTCCTTAGCAATTCCTCCAATTGTCCCTTTAAACCCAACACCAAATAATCCATCTATAATTACATCGGTTTCTTCTAAAATCCTATCCAATGAAGGAAGGTCTCTAAACAACGGGATAGGGAGGGATTTAACTATTTCTAGATTAATTTTTGCATCACCTTGGAGGTTTTCTTCTGTTAGAAAAACTTTAACGGAAAATCCTTTAAGATGTAAAAGTCTTGCTACTACTAATCCGTCTCCTCCATTATTCCCTTTCCCTACAATAACGGTAAACTTAGTGTGTCCGGGATAATGTTGAATTTCTTCTACCACCTTTAAACCACTGTGCTCCATCAGTAAAAGGGTGGGTATTTTATACTTTTCCTGGCACAATAGATCAATTTTTTTAACATCACTGCCTTTAAGCGCTTTCACCTTTAACCCTCCCCGATAACATAGGCAACTGCCTGGGTTTTAGAATGGCTAATAGATAGATGTACCCTTGCTATTCCTAAGACCTTTGCCCGTTTTAATGCCCTACCGGTTAGCCTTACTTTAGGTTTTCCCAAATTATCTTTGATTATTTCAATTTCCTGCCAACTAATCAAACCTATTCCCACTCCCAAAGCCTTCGCCACTGCTTCTTTCGCTGCAAAACGGCCTGCAACGGTAGCAGGTTTTAATGACATCAATTCTAATTCTTTTTTTGTAAATATCCGCTGTAAAAACTTCTCCCCCCTCCCTTCTAAAACTTTAGTTATTCTGGGGATATCAACTATATCTACCCCTACACCGATAATCATCAGCTATCCTCCCTCACTTGTATTTTGTATATATATCATACCATAAAAATTGCACTAATTTTCAACCTTTCCATAAAATAGATTGAGGGGAGGTGTAATTTATGGGAATTAAAAATTGTTGTTGCAGTTGCTTAGATTTAACAGAGGATTTTAAAATAGGTGATAAGGTAAAAATTAAGACTGTTGCTAATTCAATTGAAGGAGAAATCGAAGAAATAAGGGAAAATACCATTGTTTTAGATGGAATTGTAATCTGTTGTGCCCACATCGTAAGTATAGAGCCTTTAATATATGGTAATGGCAATGGAGAAGAACCATAAAATACTTTAAAGAGCCCTTTTAGGGCTCTTATAACTTTGTTTTTGTAAGGTAATAGGCATATTCCATTGGTCTTAAATAGAGGTTATTATATAGTTCTGGACTTTGAAGCCTTTTGGCTAAAGTTTTCATTGGTTTTCCATTAACCTCGATTATATATATTTTATCATTTAATCCTAGGGAGTAGTCCACCGCCAATTCTCCTAATAAGCCAAACTTCCCTTCTAATATATTGGCAACCTGTAAACTGGTATATGTTAAATTTTCTATAATTTCAAATACCACTCTTTCAGAATATAACTCTTGGAGGGGAATGGTATAGTCCACCACTTTTTTTACTATGTTTGTAATAAAACTTTTGTTTACTGCTATCCTGCTAATTCCACCGGTTATTTGCCATCTACCCCAAATGTTTTTTTGTACATAAATTCTAATATCGAAAAAATTTGTTCCTAGCCTTTTATTTTCTACAAACTTTTGGATTAAGTAGCCTTTGGTAAGTATGGATATATAGTGGATAATTTCATCAATATGGGAAAATTTCACCGGATTATTGAAAGCTTTATCTATAAGATAATAGCCATCTTCTTTTTTCTCTAGTAAAATTACTCCTTCCCCTTTACTACCTATCTTGGGTTTTAAAATAATTTTATCTTCTATTTCAGAAAAATATTTTAAATTAGCAGAGGTAAACTCTAAGGTTTTAGGTAAAAGAATTTCCTTTGTTGGGAGTAATAAATTGTAAATTTCCCATTTGTCAAATTTGGTTATTCTGTTAAAAACCCTATTTTTCCCGACTATCTTTTCAACTTCTTTAATTATTTTATCAGTATTATTATAACAGAGATTATAGATCCCTTGGGGAAGAGCAAAGGATCTTTTTTTTAGGTTTTCTTTAGTAATAGGTAGTAATACAATTTGATCAGGTAATTTATTGCAAGCATTTTGATATTTTAAATAAAGATCTTTATCTAACTCTCCGGAATATAATAAACCGATTATCCTTTTTTTCATAGGGACCACCTTATTTCTATCTATTTATTCAGTTTATGATTTCCCCTATGAATGATTGATAATAATTTAGACTTTACTAAACCTATTTTTTATATTTATTAAAAACTTCTACAATATCTGGATAACAACATCTTCCTTTAGGGTTGTTAACAGCACAATTACTATTTTTCATGGCTCCAGTCATTTCAATAACTTCCTTAACAGTATTACAACCATTATCTATTGCATTGACAATATCTTTTTCCGTCACTTTATTACAATAACAAACATACTCACCAATTACTGGCTGGACAGACTTATTACTTCCTCGGCAACAATTACAATTACCCATTGAAATCCTCTCCTTTCAAATATTTAAAATAGTTATCTATCTAAAACTTGAAAGATACCAAATTTTAAATATAGAGATTCATCGGCGTTTAGCACTATTGGATGATCCTTTGACTGTGTTCGAAATTCCACTTGACGCAAAATCTTTTTAGCATCTGCTGCGGCATCTTTAATTACTTCCATAAAAAGCTCTGGGGTCATATAGTGGGAACAAGATGCTGTAACTAAAAATCCACCATTTTTAGTAATTTTCATTCCCCTTAAGTTTATGTCCTTATATCCCCTAATAGCACCCTTTAAGGCTTTTTTTGATTTAGCAAAGGCTGGAGGGTCGAGGATAGTTACATCAAATTTTTCCCCTTCCCTTTGTAAATCCCTCAATATATCAAAGGCATTTCCTAAACGATAGTCTACTTTTTCCTCAAATCCATTTAAGGCGACATTTTCTTTAATAGTTTCTATAGCATGTTCAGAGATATCAACTGCAGTGACCTGTTTAGCACCAAATTGACAGGCATGGAGAGTAAAGGAACCGGTGTGGCTAAAACAATCTAAAACTTTACTGTCTTTTACAAAGGGGGCAATTGCTAGACGATTTTCCTTTTGATCCAAGAAGTATCCAGTTTTCTGCCCATTTTCTATATCTACCCACATTTTAATCCCATTTTCTATAATTTGAACTTTTGTAGGAAAATTACCTTTTAAGTAACCCTTCCTTTGATCAAGGCCTTCTAATTCCCTCACTTGAACATCATTTCTTTCATATATACCTTTAGGCTTGATAATTTCATCTAATAGCTCCACAATAGTGGATTTGTGGATATCGATACCCAAAGCCAAAGTTTGAATAACTAAGTAATCTCCAAATTTATCTACAATTAAACCAGGCAAAAAATCCGCTTCTCCAAATATAACCCGGCAACAGTTTGTATCCATAATCCTTTGTCGATATTGCCACGCTTCTTCTATTTTTGTTTTAAAGAACTCCCTGTTTATTTCTTCTTGTTTATAGGTAAAGAGCCTTACTGTGATTTTTGATTTGGGGTTTATGTAACCTCTCCCTATAAACCGGCTTTTAAAGTCATAAACATCAACTATATCCCCCGGCTCATATCCTCCTTCTATTTTTTCGATTTCATTAGAATATATCCAACGATGACCATTTACTATTCTTTTTTGTTCTCCTGACTTTAGATAAACCTTTGTCATGTCTTAAACTCCTTCCACTGATTATTATTACCATTATTATATCACGTTTTAAAAGATATATATATATGTGATGTAGATCACAGATTTTTTTTTGTGGTTGTTATATAATTCACGATACAGAAAGGGGGTGAGTTAATGAAGAGTATATTCTTTATTCTCGTGGTTGTGTTATTTTTCACAGGCTGTTCATCTCAAAATACGCTACCAGAAATGCCTCAAGGGGTTGTTCCTGCTGAGTACTGGGCGGATAAGTATCCAGATCAATACAATACTTACTTAAAAAATGCTGAAATGGAAGCCACAACTTTTGGTGGTTCAATTCCCGTTGATTATCTGGAAAAGTACCCAGACTTAAAAGTCCTTTATGCAGGTATGGGGTTTAGTAAAGACTATTTAAAGGCTAGAGGACATGTCTATTCCCTCGAAGATGCCATAAATACTGCTAGACCTAAACCAGGTGCCAGTTGTTTAACCTGTAAAACAGCGGATTACTTAGATATGGTAAATGAATATGGCAAAGATTTCTATGCTATGGATTTTACTGAAATGGCAGCTAAGGCAGTTAACCCCATTAGTTGCTATGACTGTCATCTAAGTACTCCAGGTGAAGCTGTCATCACTAGAAACCACTTAAAAGAAGCCTTAGAACTTCTAGATACCCAATTTAAAATGGGTGATTTAACCTGTGCCCAATGCCACGTAGAATATTATCTTGACCCTGTAACTAAAGAAGTTGTTTTACCTTGGGAATATGGAATAACAGTCGATGGAATGGAAAAATATTTCGATGAACGGGGTTATTATGATTGGATTCATCCTACGACTGGAACTCCACTATTAAAGGTACAGCATCCAGAATTTGAAACATATTACGGCAGTGTACATAGCAAATTTGGCTTAAGCTGTATCGATTGTCATATGCCTAAAGTCGAAAATGATGATGGAGATTTGTTTAGATCCCATCACTGGACAAGTCCTTTAAAGTATATAGAAGCTTCCTGTATGGGTTGCCATACCGGAGATGCAGAGGACTTGATCGCCCGTGTTGAAGAAATTCAGTTAGGTGTATATACCAAAACCAATGAAGTAAGTGCTCTAATAGTTCAGCTAATCCAGGAGTTAACAGAGGCGGTAGAAAGCGGCAAATACTCAGAAGAATTTTTAAATGAAGTTAGGAGTTATCACAGAAAAGCTCAATGGAGATGGGATTTTGTTTTCGTTGAAAATAGTACAGGATTCCATAACTCCAAGTTAGCCCACGAAACTTTAGATGCCGCCCGTTACTATGCGGAAAAAGGGCTGGAGTTGTTGAGAAATCAAAGATAATCTAACTTAATATTTAATAAAAGATCTAATATAAATGGGGCTTTATGCCCCATTTACACAGGTTTTATAAAAAGAAAAAGGAGAGTAAAAGTAATGAAAGAAGATAATATTTTAAAAGAAATTTGGAAAGCCCTTCATTCCATGAGGTTTGGAATAATTCTTTTACTCATTATTGGCATTTCTTCTATAGCAGGAACTGTAATTCCCCAAAAAAATCCCTTAATTTTTTATCAACGGGAATATAGTTCTTTTATGTATACTATTATAACCACATTAAATTTACACGATGTTTATAATTCTTGGTGGTTTATTACTATGATGGTATTACTGGCTGTTAATTTAGTATTATGTAGTATCATCAGGCTACCTAAAATTATCAAAAGAATGGTAAATGTCCCTTCTTTAGATAAAGAATTAAATAGAAAAGATTTTTTAGTTAAAAAAGTAATATCTAATAGTGAAGTAAATATTGAAAAACTATTTAGGAAAGGAAAATTTAATAGGGTAAAGAAAATAGAAACTTCTAAAGGCACTTATTTTTTCGCCCATAAAAATAGGCTAGGTTATTTAGGCTCTTGGTTATCCCATGTAGGGTTATTGATAATAATACTATCTTATATGTTTGGGCAAATTACTGGTTTTGAAACATATATCTATGGAGTTCCTGGGATTTCTGAAAGGGTAGAAGGTACTCCATATGAAATACAAATAGATGATTTTCGTATTGAGTTTAGAGATGACCTAACAGTCAATCAATATATAAGTAATATTACAGTTAAAGACTTTAATAGCAAAAAAGCTATTAAAGCAGGAGAACTTTCTGTTAACAACCCCTTTAGGGCTGAGAAATTTAGTGTATATCAAAACGGTACCGGTTGGGCAGTTGATATGAAGTTAAAGCGAAATGGTGAAGAAATTGCCAATCGAATCCTTTATCAAGGCGAAATCCACGTAGATGATAATCAAAGGATTGCTTTACAATTTGTTAATTTTTATCCCCATTTTGATAACTCCTCTGGAAGACCCCGTACCATTAGCCCATTCCCAGATAATCCAAAGCTCCTTTATACTATTTTTTATGAGGGGCGGAGAGTTGATATGAATGTCATCGGAATGGGTGAAGAACTAAATTGGGAAGAATATACCTTTATCATAGATAACCCTAGACACTTTACTCTCCTGCAAATTACCAGTGATCCAGGAATACCTGGTGCTAAGTTGGGAAGTTTATTGTTACTCCATGGACTTATGTTTGCATTTTACTTCTTCCCTAAACAACTTAAAGCCTTGAAAATGAAAGATGGAAAAGTGATTATTTGGGGAGATACCGATAAAAACAAAGAAAATTTTAAAGAAGAAATTGAAAGATTATTAAATATTTATTAGAGGAGGAGAGTTATGGAACTTCAGAGATTTCTTCAGATAGAAAACAGTTTTTTTAATATAGCCATCACCTCGTATATTGTTTCTATGGTCCTATATTTTCTCTTTTTTGTTATTAAAAAAGAGAGCTATGGTAAATACGGATCCTTTTTTGTTAAAATTGCTTTAGTTTTCCATACTGTAGCTATAATTGCTAGGGGATTTGGAGCAAACAGAATCCCTTTAACTAATCAATACGAATTTGCCACAAGTTTTGCTTGGGGTATTGCCTTATGTTTTATAATCTTTGAACAAAAATATGGGTACAAAGCTATGGGTACTTTTGTAACCCCTATAATCTTTATTATTATTGGTTATGCAGCTATGCAATCAAAGGATGTCCGTCCTTTAATGCCTGCTTTACAAAGTTATTGGTTAGTTTTCCACGTATCTACAGCGGTAATAGGCTATGGATCCTTTGGTGTTGCCTGTGGAGTATCTTGTATGTATTTATTAAAAAACAAGTTCCCAAAGGACAATTTTCTCAATAAACACATGCCATCTTTAGAAACCCTGGATTTAATTAGTTATCGGGCCATAGCTTTAGGGTTCATCTTCCTAACTTTGTGTATAGTAACTGGTGCCATTTGGGCTGAACAGGCTTGGGGTAGGTATTGGGCTTGGGATCCTAAAGAAACATGGTCCTTCATTACCTGGATAATTTATTCTGTTTACCTCCATGTCCGAATAACCAAAGGTTTAAAAGGTAAAAAAGCAGCAATACTAAGTGTTATAGGATTTTTATGTGTATTATTTACCTATATCGGTGTTAATACCCTACTACCTAGTTTGCATAGTTATGCTTAAGGGGTGTTTTAAATGGATTGGTCTAAGGAAGCTGAGGAAAGGATAAAAAAAGCTCCCTTTTTCATTAGAAACTTTGCAAAGAAAAAGGCAGAAGAAGTAGCTAAGTTAAGGGGTAAAGAAATTGTTGATATAGAAGATGTTGAGTTGGCAAAAAGAAATAAAGATTTAGAGGATTTAACTAAATTAGATTTAACTATTGAAGGTATCGAAAATACAAAGTATAAAGAAATTGCCCTTTGTGGAGGTTTAAAGGGATGTCCCCTAACTTTATTTAACGATGAAGAAGTAGCTTTATTATTAGATAGGATTATTAAAAAGTTACACTTAGAAGAAAAAATCGGTAAAAAAATTCAAGGCCCAATCCTATATCACCACAAATTTAAAGCTGCCATTAGCGGTTGTCCTAATAACTGTTCACAACCTCAGATCAAAGATATAGGGGTTATTGGTTATGTAAAACCAAAAATTATTTCTGGCTTTTGCATACAATGTAATAGATGTATCAGTTCTTGCCCTGAGAAATTAATAACCCTATCCCAAGACCCTATAATCGATTATAGCCAATGCTTGGATTGTGGACTATGCATTAGGGCCTGCCCTACTAAATCCATCACTGAAGGGGAAAAGGGATATAGAGTAATAATAGGGGGAAGATTGGGGAGAAAACCCCACCTAGCCCAACATTTGGTCAATGTAACTACTTTAGAAGAATTAGAAGATATTTTAACTAAAATATTATTGTTTTATATCAAAACTCTAGAAGAAAATAAAAATTTTAGTCGTATGATAGAGTGTTTAGGGATAGAGGGATTAAATCTATGAAAGATTTTCAGATAAAAGAATTAGTTTTTATCTCCATTGTGGTTGCTACTATTTTAGCAGGGGGATATCTTTTACTCCCCCTTATGCAGATACTACCAATCCCTGCCTTTAGGGGCATAATAGTGGCTCCTATTTACGGTGCAGGGATAACTTTAGTTACTTTAAAAATAAAAAAATTTGGGGTAATTACCCTATTTTCCTTAGTTATTGGTGGTGTGTTGAGCATATTTTTTATCTGGATGTCTATAATTACCTTGTTAGGGGGAATTTTAACAGAAGTTTTTTGTGCCCTAATTTTTAAAACATATGCTAACCAATACAGTATAGCCTTTGCCTCCGGTTTTTTCCCTGCAATTCAAATCCTTTTAACATTGTTTGTAATTACTTTCATTTTAGCTTGGTTTCCCATAAATTTATTGACTAACCCTTTAATAATTTTCCTCCCTTTTTTAATTACCTTTATATTAGGTTACGGCACTTCTTGGACCCTTTTAAAAATATTAACTAAACGAAAGATTTAAGCCACCTTAATTTTACTTAAGGTGGCTATTTTACTAGAAAATGGGCTAATTTTATGGTAAAATTCAGTTAACTTAAGTATAGGGAGGTGTTTTCATGAAAGTTAGAGCTTGGTTAATTCTATTCTTTTTTATCGGTCTTATTTTTTATTTATCCTCGATACCAGGTTTGCAAGTTTTGCCTGTCCTTAGATATATCCATTCCCTTTTAGAAAATATCCTTAGCAAATTCGATATGTCCTTGGTCCGTTTTTCTAATTGGCTTGGTAATTCCCTGCCCTTTGATATTAGTGACCTAAGACCCTTTAAAGTTGCCGGTCGGGATTTTATAGAGTATACCAGCGATAACCCTAGGATTGTAGAATTTATTCTACGAAAAATTGCCCATGTAGTTATGTTTTTCTTTATAACCTTAGCTTTTTTCCTACTAGCCAGCCATTATGTCAAAAAGGTAAGGTCCGCTATCCTTTTGGCTTTTTTAGGTGGAACTATTATTGCCATCCTTGACGAGTATAGACAAAGTTTTGTGCCGACAAGGGTTGCCAGTTTAACCGATGTATTTATCAATTTAGTAGGTGTTACTTTAGCTATCTTTTTCATCTGGTTTGCCCTTTTTATTACAAAAGGGGTAAGGATGAAGGAATATTATAAAAAGATATCTACAGAAGAAATACAACAGGAGCTACCACAATCTGCCCCTTCCCTTGATGAGCAGCAGACAAAAATTTATGATAAGTCTTTTAAGGAAAAATTAAGTAATAATGGGAAACAATAAGTTATATTTTATCCTTTCCAAAAACTCTCTACAAGTTCTAAGGTTTCCCTTTTTATATTATCGGATTTAAATATTGCTGAGGCTACAGCTACGCCATCTACATTTCCTTTAATTTCACCTAAATTCCTCTTATTTATCCCACCAATAGCTATTACTGGTATTTTTACTCTTTCTTTAATTCTTTTTATCATTTCTACAGTCACTTTTCTAGTATCCTTTTTCGTATCGGTAAAAAACAGACAACCAACCCCAAGGTAATCTGCTCCTGCCCTTTCTCCTTTTAAACTTTCTTCTAAATTACTTGCAGAAAGCCCTATAATTTTATCATCCCCTAGTATTTCTCTAGCAACTTGGACAGGCAAATCTTTTTGTCCTAAGTGAACCCCATCTGCATCTACTGCAATAGCTATATCAAGTCTATCATTGATTATCAATGGAATCCTATATTTTTCAGTAATTTTTTTTATTTTTAAGGCCCTTTTGTATAAGGTATGGGTATCAGATTCTTTATCCCGTATTTGAATAGCATCAATACCACTTTCTAGGATAGTTTCTAAAATATATTCAAAGGGGCTATCTTTAATAATCCCAAAGTCTGCTATCACGTAAATCCCTTTTATCTTTGTTTTACCCTTCATAAATTCTCCCCCTAGCTAAATCTTCTTTAGAAAAATTATTTATAGCATCAAATAACTTCACTTTAAATGTACCAATATCTATCCCATCTCTACCATTACAAGCTTTTTCCCCTGAAATTCCCATTATCAAAATAGCTAAAGTACTGGCTAATAAATAATCGTTAGTCACACCACAACAAGTGCTAATTATAGAGCCTATCATACAACCAGTACCGGTTATTTGTGTTAATTTAGGTGTACCATTTTTTACTTTATAAATTTTTTTACCATCGGTAATTATATCTATTTCTCCTGTAACTACTACTACACATGTAAATTTAATAGCCAACCTTTTAGCTAATTCTACTTTTTCTTCGTAAGAAAAATTACTATTAGCTGAATCCACCCCTTTACCCTTTTCCTTTAATCCATAAATGTTTTTGATTTCAGTGAGGTTACCTTTTATAACACTTACTTTTACTTCTTTTAATATTTTTTCTACCATTTTTCTTCTAAACTCACTTGCCCCCACCCCTACAGGATCCATAATTACTGGTATATTTAATATATTAGCTTTTTTCCCTGCAATAATCATAGATTGAACAGCCTTCTCCGTCAACGTCCCTAAATTTAAAAGGAGGGCCGACGCTTCAGAGACGATTTCTTCAATTTCTTCAATACTTTCAGCCATTACTGGACTTCCCCCTAATGCTAAAACTATATTAGCACAATCATTGGCAGTTACATAATTTGTAATATGGTGAACAAGGGGCTTTTGTTTTTTTATCTCCAATAGGATATTATCTAATTTATAAAGTTCTTTTATCATGATTCTTCCCTCCTATCTACCACCAAGAATAAAAGTGATGAACAGGTCCAACTCCTTTTCCTAACGGAAAAGATTTACTTATAGCTGAGGTGATATAATCCTTTGCCTTTTCAACGGCCTTATCTACTGAAAACCCCTTTGCTAAATATACCCCAATAGCAGAAGATAACGTGCAACCGGTGCCATGGGTGTTTTTTGTTTCAATCCTTACAGCCCTATAATAATTAAATTTTTCACCATTATATAAAATATCAATAGGTTCATGGGATAAATGTCCTCCTTTAACTAATACATATTGGGGGCCTAGTCCATAAATTTTTTTAGCTGCCTTTTCCATATCTTTAATATCTTTTATCTCTATTCCTGTAATTACTTCTGCCTCAAAAATATTAGGAGTAACTATTTTAGCAATAGGAATAAGTTTTTCAATTAAAGATTTTTTTGCTTCTGATTTCAATAAATGATACCCACTTTTAGATACCATTACAGGATCAACTACAATATTTTTAGCTTTAAATTTCTTTAAAGCATTTACAATTGTTTCAATAGTATTGCTTTTAGAGACCATCCCAATCTTTACTGCATCTACATCTATATCAGTGAAAATAGCCTCGATTTGCTTATAAATAATTTCTTCTTCTACATCTTGAACTCCAAATACTCCTTGGGTATTTTGAGCTGTAATTGCTGTAATTACACTCATTCCATATGTACCTAATGCGGAAAAAGTTTTTAAATCAGCTTGAATTCCTGCGCCGCCAGAACTATCTGATCCTGCAATAGTTAATAATTTCTCCATTACTATTCAACTCCTTTATTTAAAATTACATTTTTGACTAAAGTAAAGATTATATAACCTATCATTACCCCAAAAAAAGAGCTAATTGTAAATGGGATAACAAAAAAGAAAATAGCCACTTCTCTACCTAAAACATATCTTGCCAGTGGATATGCTAAAATTGCACCAAAAACCCCTGTACCTATTAATTCACCTAAAAATGCGAAAAATACTTTCCTTGTTTTTTTGTACAAGATCCCTGCCAAAAAAGCACCTATCATACTCCCTGGAAAAGCTAATAAGGTTCCAGTACCTAAGATATTCCGGAGAATAGAAATAGTGAAGGGAATATACAGGGTATAGCTTAAAGGGAAAAAAAGGGCTGTAAGTAAATTTAAACAGTGTTGTATTGGAAAAACTTTAGCTACCCCAATCGGTATATACAGATGAGAAGATAAAACTCCAATAGCAATGAAAATTGCAGCTGTAGCCAATCTTTTTGTTTCTTTATTCATTTTATCCCTCCTAAAATTTATTTTTTAAAATCTATAAAAAAAGAAGCACACACCTGTAGGTATGTGCTAATTAATCATATATAAATAAAAGATTTTATTTTATATATAATTTTATAGCACTTCCCTACGCTGGTATAACCCAGATCAGGTACTAAGGATCAAAGACTTTATCGGGTCTTTTTCTCAGCTGGCCTCTCCAGCTCTCCTAGTGCCTTATATTTTATTTTTCTATTATATATTTTATCATAAAAATTTCGAGTGTAAATAAAAAATCATCCCATTACTTTTATAAAAACATCTACTATCTTTGGATCAAATTGTGTTCCGGCACATCTTTTTAATTCTGCCAAAGCTTCCTCCTTTGTTCTAGTTTTTTGATAACTCCTTTTAGCAGTCATTGCCTCATAGGCATCGGCTACAGAGATTATCCTCCCTTCTAAGGGTATTTCTTCTCCTTTTAATCCCCTGGGGTATCCTTTACCATCCCACCGTTCGTGATGACAGAGGACAAATTCCGCCATAAGCCGATATTCATCTATAGAGCGGAGTATTTGGTAACCTATTTCTGGATGCCTTTTTACCTCCTCGTATTCTTCAGGGGTTAACTTAGAACTCTTATTTAATATCTCCGGTGAAACCGTTATTTTACCTATGTCGTGCAATGCCCCTGCACCTTTTAAAATTACAATTTCCTTTTCTGTTAAATTTAAAGCCTTACCTATAGCTTCACAATATTGGGAAACCCTTTCAGAATGGATTTGTTCTTGAAGATACTGACTGTTTATTGTCTTTAATACATTTTCTACTATTTCTCCACCAATTGATTTCCCTCTTTTTAATTTATCTTTATACATATTATGATCTGCCAATTTATAGATTTCCCCTAAACTTTCAACTATCTCTTTTTTAATAGCATAGCCAATAGCGAAGGATACAACTACTGATTCTAATTTACTTTGGGCTCCTTTTCCTTTAATCTTTTCTATTAGTTCTTCCACTATTGTTTCATTTGTGTTAGGGAGTAAAATGACAAATTCATCTCCCCCCATCCGACCAATGATACTTTGGGGTGGACAACACTGGGTTAATATATTTGCCACTAATTTTATTAGTCTATCCCCTGTATCATGGCCAAAAGCATCATTGGTTATTTTTAGTCCATTTATGTCTATTACAATTATACCTAAAGGAAGACTATATTCATTGTCTAGTCTTTTTAACTGTTCTACTATATAACGGCGATTATATAGTTCTGTTAATTCATCGTAATAACTTAAGAACTCTATTTTTTTCTGTCTTTCTATTTTTTCTGTACAATCTCTAAATACAGTAATTTCACCTATTACCTCTCCTTTTTGATCTTTGATAGGTGATTTATTTTTTTCTATATAAATGATCTTCTTATCTTTTCTCTCAATTTTAATAGCATTTTCTTCCCTAGCTATAACCTTGATTATTTCATAAAATTTCTTCCCTAGTGCTTCTTCCCTTTTCCATCCCGTTATTTTTTCAGCCCCAGGATTGAACAAGTTTATGTAGCCCCATTTATCGGTAGATATAACTCCTTCTCCTATCCCCAGTAATGTCGTACGAAGATACTCTTTTTCGAAATGGAGGATATCTTCCATCTTTTTTCTTTCTGTCATATCTTCAACTATCCCCATACCACCAGTAATCTCCCCACCATCTGTAAAAATAGGGGCAAATTTAGAAAATACATAAATTGTTTTACCACTGGTTTTAGAAGTATATAATCCTTCATAATAGGCATTTTTTCCTTCTAACGCCTCCCTAGTACCCCTTACTACCCCTACATTATCAAGACTGAAAATATCAGTACCTAATATTTTTTCCTTTGTTGAACCTAAAATTTCAATAAAGGCCCCATTACAGTCAGTAATTACTCCACTGCTGTTAAAATAAAAAATCCCTACTGGAGAATGATTAAAAATATTCCGATATTTACTTTCACTTTCCCTTAAAGCCCTTTCTATCGCTATCTTTTCTTTTTCTTTTTGCTGCCTTTCTAGCAATAACCCTAACTGATTAGCAAATATTTCTGCTACAGTTTCGTTCCTAAATTTTGTTCCTTTAGGCATAATTATGGTAAAATCTCCAAACATCCTTTCCCCTTCCATTATCTTGACCACTGCAACTTCACCAATACTAAACATATTTTGTAAAGTTGTTACAATACCCTTTGGTATAACATCCCCTGTTAAATCTTCTAATTTTGGAAAAATAGTGGTTACCTGATTTTTTATTTTTTCTGCCCTAATTTTATCATGTTGCCACTCTTTCCCCTCTAAGGTAAATCCTAAGATTTTCACAGCTTTAGTTAAAATCTCACCCTTAACTGAGATAGCTTTTGTTACAAAAGTTTTGCCATCATCCCCATATATATTAAGGGCTACCGCCAAAGAATTAACGATACTAGCAAAATCATCGGTTATTTTTTTGTAATTTATTTCTTTATTATTGTACTGAATAAAATCATTATAATATTTTAAAATTAATTTTAAAGCTTGTCCTTCTTCATAATATGAAGTTATATCCCGGGAAGTTAAAAATATCCCCTTTTCTTTATCACCACTAATGATTTGTGCTATAGTTTCTAACCAAATATAACTATTATCCCCTTTTCTATAACGAAAAACTACCCTTGTTTTTTCAATTTCACCACTAACTAACCTATCGAATTCACCCTTTATTAGGGGAAGGTCTTGGGGATGGATTAGACTTAAAGCGTTTTTCCCCATTAATTCTTTTACTTCATAACCTAAAACCTCATGGTATTTACCTAACCACTTAAAATTTCCAGTAAAATCGAGAATTGCAACTATTTCTGAAATCTTTTCCGTTAGATGTTTAAAATGTGCTTCCTTTTCTTTCATTACATTCACCCTTCTTAACCATAAACTAATTTTACTTTAACTCCATAACAAAATATAAATAATCTGGTTTCCAATCAAACCAAGTTTCAAAACCTAAGCCAATTAACTTATCTTTAATCTCTAACTCCTCTTCCAACAATGTAGTACAGGGAATTTGTCTAATAAAAATCAAATTTTTCATTAATTATATCATTATTTAACTGTTTTGTGATGAATAAAAAAGCAAATCACTTAAAATATTTAAGTAATTTGCCTTTAATAGTTGTGTTCATTAAATTTCTATTTACCAAAACCGTTGGTATTTAACCCTAGTACCTTTATATATTCTATATAGGGATCTTCTGTACCTTGAAGAAGGGTTTCCTCTTCTTTTAACAATTTAATATATTCAATCATTTCTTTAGTAATCCTCTCCCCTGGGGCAACAACGGGTATTCCAGGAGGATATGCCATAATTGACTCACCACTGATTTCTCCTACTGCATCATCTAATTTAACCACCCTTTTACTACTGTAATATGCATCCCGGGGTGAAACAATAACAGCAGGGTTTTTTAAGACATTGGTGATCATCTTAATTTCTTCATCTTTTCTATATCTAAAAGCAATATCCTTTAGAGCATTAACTAAAGCATTTAATGATTGTTCTGTATCTCCTAAACTAACTATAGCCATAATATTATAATAATCTGCTAATTCCACCTGAATTTTATAATCATCCCTCAAGATATCATAAACTTCGAAACCAGTTAATCCTAACTTCCTGACATTTACACCAAGCTTTGATTCATCAAAATCATATACCCCTGGATTACCTACTAATTCTTTACCAAAGGCATATAATCCATCGATTTTATTTATTTCCTCTCTAGCTTTTCTTACCAATTTTAATACCCTATCTAATAATTCTTGACCTTGGGTAGCCAGCTGTTTACGGGCCACATCTAAACTAGACATTAGTAAATAGGATGCACTGGTAGTTTGGGTCAAGTTAAGGTTTGCTTTAACTGTGAAGGGATCTATTATCCCTTTTTTTAATAATAAAAGGGAACTTTGTGTTAATGAACCTCCAGTTTTATGAAGACTTACTGCACTCATATCTGCCCCCAATTCCATGGCAGAAGGGGGAAATTCTTCATGGAATCCCATATGGGCTCCATGGGCTTCATCTACTAGTACCGCCATAGAATGTTGATGGGCTATTTCTACAATTTCTTTGATATTTGATGTTGCTCCATAATATGTGGGATTTATAAGAAAAATAGCTTTAGCATCTGGGTGTGCTTTGATCGTTTTCTTCACCCGTTCCACAGTCACTCCCATGGCTATACCTAAATTCTCATCTATTTCCGGTTGAATATAAATTGGTATTGCTCCACTTAAAATAATGCCAGATATAGCTGACTTATGAGCGTTTCTAGGGATTATGATTTTATCCCCTGGTTTGCAAGCACTCATAATCATTGTCTGGACCCCAGAAGTGGTACCATTGACCAGGAAGAAACTGTGATCTGCACCAAAGGCTTGAGCTGCCAAGTCCTCTGCTTCCTTGATTACTCCAATAGGATTACAAATATTATCAAGGCATTTTACAGAATTAACATCTAACTCCATAAGGGTAGTTCCTACATATTCAGTAAATTCCTTTATTCCCTTACCTTGCTTATGACCTGGTACATCGAAGGGCACTATACCACTTTTACTATATTCTTTTAATGCTGTAAAAAGAGGTGTTTGATTTTGTCCTTTATTTTTCAACTTTAATTACTCCCTTATAAGTTTATTTTTAATATTTTTACCACTGCTTTAATCAAATACACAAGATGAATTTTAGCAAAAAAACTCTTTTTTTAAAAGGGATTTTTGTTAAATTTATATCTAATAATTTTAACTTTAATTCTATCTTTGATAAATTATTTCTCCATTAACCATCGTCATTTGTACTTTAATATCCTTTATCTCTTCTTCTGGGATTTTAAAAATATCTTTATCTAATAAGATTAAATCCCCTACATATCCCGGCTTTAACCTTCCCTTTACCCTTTCTTTATGCTCATTAAATGCACTACCTAATGTATAAACATCAATGGCATCTTCTAATTTCATCTTCTCACCTAAGTTAAATCCACCCCTCGTTACAGCAAAATACAAATTGATAAAGGGATTGCAATTTTCTACAGGTCCATCAGTACCAAAACTTATTGGTGCTCCCAGTTTATATAAAGTATTGAAGGCATATGAAGTATTGGCTAAATCTTCTCCTACCCGTTCCTTCACAATTTTCCTGTCATAATCTAAAAAAATTGGCTGATACATGACAGGAATCTTTAATTTAGCAATCTTTTTTAACTGTTCCCTTGTAGTTATTTGGCAATGGATAATACCATGGCGAAGATAATTGTCTTTATTCCCCCATTTTTCAATACTATCTTTATAGACATTGATAACCCTTTGAACAGCTCCATTACCAATGGCATGGATTACTACTCTGATTTTATTTTCAGTTGCCAATTTTACAAAATTAGACAGCTCCCTTTCAGTTAATACCTCTACTCCTTTGTTACCCGGTGCATCTTTATAATCTTCTAGCATCAATGCAGTCCTTGCCCCTAAAGAACCATCACAAAAAAGTTTTAGACCTCCCTTTGATAAATAGATATCATCATACCCTTCTGATTTTAATTCTCCATCTATATACCGATGAAAATCTTCTATCCTTTGATAGTTAAATTGATGGCTATAGCGGATTTTTAATTTCTTTTCCTTATAAAGCCCTTTGATAATATTAAACATACATTCTGATTCCCGATTTGTAGAATCTACTACTACATCACAGGATTGAACAGACGTAACCCCTAAACTTAATAAATAATCTTGAGCTTTTAAAAATTCCATCTCCCTATCTTTATAACTTTTAGGAGGTATCAGAGAATAAAGTAAAGCCACAGCACTTTCAGTAAAAATACCATTGGGTTTTCCTTTTTCATCAAGCTCTATTGTTCCTCCATTGACAATGGTATTTGAATTTACCCCAAGGAGTTCTAATGCTCTAGTATTTCCAACTGAAAGATGACCACATACTCTATCAAAAATTATTGGAATTTCTCTGGAAATTCTATCTAAATCTTCCTTAATTAGTAACCTCTTTTCCCCAAAGATAAAATAATCCTGGTTCCAACCTCTACCATAAAGGACCTGGAGATTAGGGTTTTCCCTTAAAAAATTAATACCCCTTTGGATGACTTCTTCAATAGAATTTGTTCCCATTAAATTACAATTAAACATAGCTGCACCTATACCAGACAAATGTAAATGACTGTCGTTAAAGCCAGGAAGTACTGTTTTCCCTTGAAGATCTATAACTTTATCTCCTTTTAATTTTCCTATTTGGTCATTAGAACCAATTTCTTTAATTATACCCTTTTCAATCAATAACCCTTCACAAAATCTATTTTTCTCTACATAAATTTTACCGTTTATCAATATTACCCTCACACTTCCACCCCTCACCTTATCTTTATTTAAAAAAATAATATCAGGTTAAATACCTGTAATCAAGAAAAAAAACGGGGTATGTTGACCCCATGTTTATTGATTACATTTTTTATAATTTTAAGTCCCTTTTATTGAAGGCAGCTAAACCTTTAAGTGCTAAAAGTCCACTTATTATAATTAAAATTAACAGATTACTTAACTTCACATCTTGAGGAAAAGTTGCTATATGGGTAAAGGGGGAAATTTTTTGCACACTTTCTGGCAAATTCAATAGAGGACCAAAGAAGGGACCTAAAAAGATACTGGCAAATACAGCAATCCAAGATAAAGCTTTACTAACTTTAGGAAACAAACCGTATACAGCAGTGGAAAACCCTATAACAACTATAATACCTGTACTCTGATAAAGCCCCCCTTTTATAAACTGGCTAAGACTTTGTGAGGAGACCCCAGCTGCTAAGGCAACACTGGTAGAAAAAGCTATCATTATAATTATAGAGCTTAGTACCGTTAAAATAAGTTGGCTCAATGCCCAAGTAGTTCGACTAACAGCGGTAGCTAAAACTCCTTCAGCATAACCTTCCCTTTCCTCTGAATACATCCTCATAACTCCAGTTTTAGCGTATATTAGTAATATACTAGCCATCAATCCGATAAAGACATAGAGAAAATTTTCACTATTGATTATCATGTTTTCAAAACCTTCCATATTTTCCATGAAATCCCCAAATTCTGTGCTTGAACCTCCCATTATAGCTCCAAAGATTATCATTGGGATTGCCCAACCTAAAATCCCTTTCCTTTGTAGTTTCCATCCTAGACCTAAGGGATTTAACATCCATTGGGCAGCCTTTTCAGGTCCTTTTTTAGCGGGAATTATTCCACTTCCAATATCTCTGATATCGATCAAAGAAAAGGCCCCTTTAACTAAAATCAGAAACAAGATGATAAATAACGGTAAAATCCAAAAATTGTTTTTACTAAAGGGGTGGATTTGCTGGACCCAACCTACAGGGGAAACCCAGGTAAAAGAAGCACTTTGAAAACCTAATCCCCCTTGATTTAACTGGCCAAATACATTACTTAAGGAACTTATTAAAATTAAAAAGGCTTTTATTAAAAAAGCTAGACTAGATCCATCTCTACTCCTTGAACTTAATTGGGCTGTAATCCCTGCTATTCCAGCAAAAACTAGCCCAATACCTCCAAAGGATGTTCCAGCTGCCAAAGAACCTAATAATGGTAAACCATTGACAACAAATCCTAAGGTTATAAATACCGATAGCAAGATATTAGTTATTACTGCCACTGTTAGTGCTGCAGATAATAGGGCATACCTTCCTACTTCCATTGAAGCTAACATCTCTGTACAACCAGTATCTTCGTTATTTCTTGTATGCCTGATAATTAGTTGAATGTTCATTATTCCAATGAGAACAGTAATTATCAATGACATCCTAACTAAAAAGAAAGTGCCTAATCCATCAACATATTCGGGAAAAGCAGGGGCCATTAACAAACGCATTCCCGGAGAAGGGGAGGCCATAATAATCATTTCCGCCATATCCTGTGGGGTGAATTCCCCGTATACTGCAGTAATAAGTGTTATTAGGAAAAAAATACCTATTATCCATAAAGGTAATATTATTCTATCTCTCCTAAGGGCTAATTTTACTAAGGTCTTTGTTCCTTGAAAATCAGTATTTTTCACTCTAAATCCCTCCTCCTTTTCCATTTTTTAATAAAGCTATATCTTCACCATAATAGCTCATAAACAATTCCTCTAAAGTAGGGGGAGTACTAACCATAGATTTTATGTTAAACTTCGTCAAGTATTGAAGGATTTCATTAATTCTATTGTGATCTACTTGAAAAATCATTTTGTTATCAACTACTTTTAAATTATAAATCCATTCAAAGTTTTTTAATTCCGTTGGTTGGACCTCAGTTTCTACTTCCATGGTTATTCTAGTCATATGCCGTAAATCTTTTAAGGTACCGGTTTCTACAATCTCTCCCCGGCGAATAATTGTTACTGTATCACACAATTTTTCTACATCTGCTAAAATATGGCTTGACATTAAAATTGTTTTTCCTCTTTCCTTTAATTCCTTAACACATTCTTGAAAGATACAGGTCATTAAAGGATCTAATCCGGAAGTTGGTTCATCGAGAATATATAGATCAACATCGGAAGAAAAGGCTGCGATTAAAGCAACTTTTTGTCTATTTCCCTTAGAATATGTGCCACATTTTTTGGTAGGGTCTAAATCAAATCGTTGGATAAGCCCCTTTTTAGTTTTCTGATCTAACCCACCCCTTAACTGGCAAAATAAATCAATAACTTCTCCACCGGTTAAATTAGGCCAAAGATGAACATCACCGGGAACATAAGCTAAGCGCCGGTGGATATCCACTGAATCTTTCCAAACATCTTTACCAAAGATTTTGGCAATACCACTGCTTTTTTTTAACATTCCCAACAATATCCTAATTGTTGTGGTTTTACCAGCACCGTTGGGACCTAGAAAACCTAGTACTTCACCTTTCTTTACATTTAAATTGATTTGATTTAAAGCGCGGAAATCGCCATAGTATTTTGTTAGCCCTTTAATTTCAATTACATTCATGATAACACCTCCAAATTTTTTCTAGTTTAATTTTAACTTGTTCAACTTTTTTTCTGACCTGCCAAAAGTTAGACTTTTTTAAAATAATTCCTTACTAAAAGCAGGAATAATTGTTCCTATGTTGAAAATAATTATAAACTCCTTAAGGATGGGAGATGAAATTTATGCAGGAATTTCTAAAAACTAAAGTTATTGTTCCCCCATTAAACACAAAGGTGGTACCCCGTTATGAACTTGTAAACAAATTAAATGATAATTTACAAGTTGGAAAAATGTTTTGTCGTAAATTAACCCTTTTTTGTGCCCCTGCCGGCTATGGCAAAACTACATTAACAAGGATATGGTTGGAAAAAGAAAAAGAAAGTACAGCTTGGGTATCCTTAGATGAACATGATAATAGCCCTTCACTGTTTTGGGGCTATATAATAACTGCTCTACAAAAATTCGACAGGAATTTAGGGAAAAATATCCTTCACTTTCTTAATTCCAATAATTATTTTACTGAGTGGTCATCTAAAAGCATTATAGTCCCATTATTAAATGAGTTAATGGAAAGGGAAGGGATAATGTATTTAGTCCTTGATGACTATCATTTGATAACAAACTCTGAAATTCATCAAGGAATGGCTTATTTTATTGAAAACCTACCTCCAAACCTTCATCTAGTTGTTACTACCCGTTCTCTACCACCTTGGCCACTTGCCAAGTGGAGAGCTAAAGAAAAGCTTTTAGAGGTTGGAGTTAATCAATTAAAGTTTACAATAGAAGAAATTTCTACAATGCTGAAACTATACGATAACTTGTTATTAAAAGATGAAGAAATAGAAATTTTATTAACAAAAACTGCAGGTTGGGTTACCGGCTTAAAACTAGCTATATCTTCCCTCTTATCAACGAAAGATGTGGAAGGTTTTATTAAAAAGTTTTCGGGAAATCACTGTTCTATTTTACATTTTCTAACTGAAGAAGTATTTAATAACCAAGAAAAAGAAATTAGAGATTTCCTTTTAGAAACCTCTATTTTCCAAAGATTTAATTCTACCCTTTGTGATCAAATTACTGAACGGTCCAATAGTGAAAAAATATTAGCTAAACTGGATAGAGATAACCTCTTTTTAATACCCTTAGATGAGAAAAAAAGTTGGTTTACATACCACCCTCTTTTTTCTCAAATATTATTATCAATGCTAAAAAAACATTATTACGAAAAATTTATCCACTTAAATCAAAGGGCATTTGACTATTTTCTTCAATCTAACGAACCTAGTACTGCCCTTTATCATAGCTATATAATCAATGACTTTGATAAAACCGCCTTTGTACTCCATCATTTTCCTATCGAACAATTATTTAATTTAAACCATTTGCAATTAATCCATAAATATTTCCAAAACTTCTCTTTAGATATTTTAAAAAAATATCCCCGTTTGATTTTATATAAGGCATTTATAATGCTGATATTAGGTGATATGAAAAAAGTCGAATATTACCTAAATTTAGCCAGTGAAGTTAATTCTTCAGATGAAGGTTATTTAGGTATTTTAACGACTATCCAGGTTTATTATAAAATTTATGCTGGCAAAGTTTGTTTGACAGATGTTTTAGAAACTAGTAAAAAGGCATTAAATTTATTGCCCCAAGGGGATTTCTTTTGGTCTATGGCAACAACGGTTGTCTGTGGCGATGCTTTGTTTTTTTCCGGTGAATTTAAAAAAGCCCATCATTATTACTTAAAAGCTTATTCTATCATACTGATAATCAAAATCCCTATTTCATTTTATCTACCGGAACAAAGGTCGCTATTACATTATTTAAACTTGGAAAATTAAAAGAAACGGAAGAATTAATACAAAAGTTAATTCAATTAATTAGGGAGCATGGTTTTTCTTTTATCAGTCGGGTAGGGGGTATTTGGGCTTTAAAAGGTGCAGTGGAAATGGAAAAAGGAAATATAGAAGGAGCAGAACATTATATAGAAAAAGGGCTATATTTAAGTAAACCTGAAAAACCATATTATATTTGGAACTCATTTTATAAAGTAGCTTTATTGAATTACCAGAAAAAATATCACCAAGCTTTAGAGTTAATAAATGAAATTAACTTTAACAGCTCAGAAACTCTTTCATCAGTCTTCCTTTACATTTCAGCCCTCTGGGAAAGTCGTATTAACTTAAAATTAGGAAATAAGTTTAAAGCTAAAGAAATTTTATCCTCTCTGGGGATTAAGGAAAATAGCCTCGTCCAGTATGGTCTAGAAGAAGGATATTTAATATTATTTAATATCCTATTAGAAGAAGAAAAAATTTCCGCAGCTATAGGTAAACAGTTGAAAATAATTGAAGAAAATGCCCAGTTAAAAGGTGATAAAAAGCTATATATTGAAACTTTGCTTTTATCCTCCCGTTTAGAAAAAAAATTAGGAAATAGAGAAAGGGCAGAAAAAATCTTAGAAAAGGCTAAAAAAGTGGCCGAAGATTCCGGTTATTATCAAATTATTAAAGAAGAAAAAATAAATATCCCTATACAAGTAAACAGCTCCCAAAATTCCTATGATTTAGTAGAAGATTTAACTACTAGGGAATTAGAAATTCTACAATTACTAGGTTTAGGGTTTAGTAACCAACAGATCGCCGATAAGTTGTTCCTAACGGTAGGAACAGTTAAATGGTATACCAGCAATATTTATGGAAAATTAGGGGTTAAAAGCAGAACCCAAGCTGTAGCAATGGGTAGAAAGTTAAAGCTATTTGACTAAAGTTTAAGGAGGATTTATTATGTTTACAGGAAAAAAAGTAAGATTAAGGGAATATCGGAAAGAAGATTTGAATACTGCTTTAACATATATTAATGATCCAGATATTAAACGACTCATTAACCCAGGCATCCCCTACCTGTACACTTTGGAAGATGAAGAAAGGTGGATGGCAAATAATAGTGCTACTAAAGACTGCTATTCTTTTGCTATTGAAACTTTAGAAGAAAGTAAATATATCGGTGGTTGTGGTATCAATAAAATCGATTGGAAAAATAGTTGGGCAGAAATTGGCATTTTCATAGGTGATAAAAATTATCAAAGTAAAGGTTATGGAACCGATGCCCTCCATGTTTTAATCAAATTTATATTTGAGCAACTAAATATAAATAAAATTAAACTCAATACCTTTTCTTTTAATAAGCGGGGAATAAAGGCTTTTGAAAAGGTAGGCTTTAAAGTAGAAGGAATTTTGAGAGAAGAACTTTATAGAGATGGCCAATACCATGATATATATGTAATGGCTTTGTTTAAAGGAGAAAATATGGACAACCTATCAAAGGGGCTTTAAAGAACAAATAAGGACTCATTTCATTAAATAAGACACCTTCTTTTAGAGGGTGTCTTGTTTTGTGTAATGGGGGTTATTTTGTTAATCTCTTGTAATTCCTACGAATTATAAAGTAAGAGACTAGTATGCCAATCAGAGGTATAATTATTTTTGAAACCACATTAGGTTCACCGAAAATTTTTTCCAATACATTGGCTAAAAAAGCATCTAAACCTAAAAATCCAACAAAGAAAATGCAAACAATTATAGTCAAAATGGTTTCTATTACAAATCTTGTTTTACTCATTTTTTTCTCCTTAGTAAGGACATATCCAAGTCATTCCTCTATCATAACTAACACAGCCATTTCCATTATATCCCACGAAGTAATCCCAAGTAAACCACCATCTTACTAGTTCTACAGCTCCACTCCCAACCCATCTGAGAGCATCAGCAGACCACTCCATAGATATCGCAACCCATTCCTCAGCACTTTTACCTGTAGAGTAAATAATCGTACCCCCAATAATAATCGCTACTATTATTTCATTAATTTTTACTGTAATGTTGCCATTTGAGAGTATTTGCATCTCCTCTTCTGTTAATGAATCAAAATCCATTCCATAATAAAAACAACCATTCATAGGATCGTACTTTTCCTCAACTTTAGCATTTAAGATTGATTGAATTGTATCTTGTGAAGATAGAACCTCTTCCGCTTTCGCAACTCTCCCTCCTAAAAAGCTAATACCAAGAATACAAATCAAAGCACTGCTTATTATTTTTTTGAACATTTTTCTCCTCCTTTTTTTGTAAACCCCATTAAATATATTATTCTACCAAATTAATAAATACCCTTTTTTAAAAAAATATTATTATTTTTATATTTTTAATTTCCACTAAATTTCAGCCTCTATCAAGCCTAGTATAAAAAATACAAAATCTTTAGGAAAAAGAAAACTGTTTAGATATTAATATTTAGGGAAAGAATAAAAGGTGATGGGTAACAACATCACCTTTTATATATTTTATTTTTACATTAACTTAACCTTATTGAAATCTTTTAATAATATTGATATGATAAATTGAACTTACAAAGTCGAAATACCGAGGAGATGAATAAATGCTTGTAAATACCCATGTTTTGATCGGTAATAAAGTCTATAACTATCTAAAAAGACAAGGTTTCTTTAACCTACGAAAAAACTCCTTTATTTACGGTAATATCAAACCAGATTTGTTATTACCTCTATTTTCAAGGGGCCATAACTTCAAAGAGTCCTTCAATTTCGTTTTAGAGGAAGGGGAAAAATTATCATCTTTAGAAGAAATAGAGAAGTTTTCTGTTTCCCTCGGGGTAATTAACCACTTTTTAGCAGATTTTTTCTGTGCACCCCACTATTCCAAAGAAAAATTTAATTTATCTAACCATATGAAATATGAATTTGCCCTCCACAATACTTTTAGAAAATTAGATAAGAATAAGCTGCTAACTGCAGAAAATCTGCAAATTAACAGCTTACTAGGGGGCAATATAAAGGATACTATTACTGCTTTAGAGAAGGAGTATAGAAAAAAATCTCCAAGTATCGAAAATGATATATTCTTTGCCCTAAGGGCAACTACTATCTCTAGTTACTATATCCTTAATAAATCCCCTTTTACTTTACCTTCTACCCTGGAACTTGCCGATATTTCCCACGGTTAAACTATAATGATTTAATCAATTTCAATTAACTGATAATCCATCCTTCCTAAGCCAATTTTTTCAGCATGGTGTAAAGTAGCCCGGCCCTTTTCAAAGAGCTTTTCTCCACTGGATTTTTGAACTAAATCTAAACAGGCTGTATCTAAAGCAACGGGATCTTTTCCTGCCAAAATACCGATATTTTCGGCAATCAATTCCATGGCTGTACCAACACAATCACAGTCTTTGGTGATGTTGTGAACAAAGGAAATATAAATTATATCTTTATCCTTTGCCGCTCCGTAGGCATATTCTGCCAGTTTTTCAAAAAAATTAGATCCTCCCCAGGTGTTTTTAATTGCCCCTTCAGGACAAACGGCTATACATCCAGCACAACCTACACATTTTTCTCCATCAATTATTGCTTTAGGAGCGATTTGAATTGCTTCAAAATCGCATTTATCTACACAAAGGCCACAACTAATACATTTATCTCCATTGACTATCGGTGCTATCCCTGAGTGTTGTTCTAATTTACCCCCTCTGGAGGCAAAGCCCATAGCCAATTGTTTTAGGGCTCCTCCGAACCCTGCACCACCATGGCCTTTAAAATGGCTCATTACTATAAATTGAGGGAACTTACTAAATTCCTTCCCGATTTTACACTTCTTAATATATTCTTTGTCAATTGGAACTTCATAGTAGTCTGTACCGATATCTCCATCTGCTATTATTATCGGGATTTGGGTAAAACCATGTTTTTTTGCAGTTTCTATGTGTTGTTCCTTAGTAGTTCTCGCACCTCTATATAAAACATTGGTTTCGATATAGTAGGGAGATACCCCAGTTTCTTTTAGGTAGTGAATAATCTCATCATAGCAAATTGCCGGTATAAAGGTTTTATTGCCCTTTTCTCCAAAGTGAACTTTTATAGGAACTTCTTTTGTGAATTGATGTTTGGTTTCCCTTATGACTTCCTTTAATAACCTCAGAGCATCTCGCCCTAGCTGCTGATAATCTGTTCCAGTATTTTTTATATAATAGACTTTATTCATAAAAAATTACCTCCTAAGTTATTATTTTAATAATACCCCACTTAGTATTTACCAAGTGGGGTTTTTCCTATTGTTATCCCTTAATAATATTATCAAATTTAATCATAGCTATATTAGATAAATTTACATTAAGGACATCTTCTCCGGTGATGATTCCGTTGTGGGGATGATACAAAGGGATACATGGGACATCTTCAGAGAGTATTTGTTGAATTTCCTTATAATATTCCAACCTTCTCATGGGATTAGTCGTTTCTTTAGCCAGTTTTAGCAACTTATCTAAATAATCATTTTCATAACCACATAAATTTGAAGTACTTCCTGTGACAAATAGTGGCTCAATAAATGAAGAAGGTTCCATAGCATCTGCATACCAACCATAAAAGAAAATATCATAACCCTTTTGTAGTTTTGTGGATCTATATTCTTCATTTGATACATTAGTGTATTTACATGTTAAGCCTAGTGCCTTTAGATCTTCTTCGATAAATTTTAGTACAGGATGGGTCTTCGGTCCACAAAGGATATTAACAGGTCTACTTAAATTCACCTTTTCTTTCCTTAAAATTTCTTTAGCTTTTTCAGGATTATATTCATAACCTCTAACATGGTCAGTAGGAATTAACCCGGAAGGAACTACACATTTTGCTATAGAGCCTAACCCACCTGTCAATTCATCAATTATCCTCTTTTTGTTAATTGCATAATTAAAGGCTTTCCTTACTGCTTTTTTAGTAAAAGGAGAGTCGGTATTTTTAATTTTAAAACCAATAAAGATAGTTCCTAAAAGTTCATAACTTTTAAGTCTATTGTAATATGGTGTTTCTTTGATTTCTTCTAACTCTTTTTTGTTAGATACTATGAAGAAATCATATTTTTTATTTTTAAAACTTTCTAAGGGATTATCATCTTTTTTTACTACATTTATGTAATCACAATAGGGTTTTCCACCAAAATAATTATCAAAGGCTTTAAGTTTATAACCTTGTTCATTGACCTCTTCTATCATATAAGCTCCACAGCCTATGAATCTTCCCCGTTCTACTTCTTCAGGATCCATCACAGCAAAACAAGGTTGGGATAAAAACAGCAAAAATCCACTAAAAGGAAAAGAAAGCTTAATTGATAAACTGTAATCCCCTAGTACCTTAATTCCCTTAACTTCCTGAGCTTTTCCTTCCATGAATTCTTTAGCACCTTCTATGTAATCAATAAACCAGGTGTTAGGGGAGTTGAGCTTTGGTGATAATACCCTTTCTAAAGAGTATTTGATGTGCTTTGCATAGATTTTTTTCCCATTATGGAAAGTAGCATTATTTCTAATATTAAATACCCAAGTTAAATTATCATCTTCAACATACCAGTTTTTAGCTAAAGCGGGTAATACATCTCCACTTTCACTGGTTGTAAGTAAACCGGCATGAATATTTGATAAAAATCTTACATCTTCTATACTGTTATTAATAGCTGGATCTAAACTAGGCAAAGAACCTCCAAAGTAAAATGTCAGGTTAATAGGTTCTTTTTCAACATCGGCAGTTTCTTTAATTAATTCCTTTGTCATTCCGTCTAATAAAAGAGCAACTTGACCTAAAGCCGTTAATGCTGCTTTAGTAAACTGGGTATTCATTAAAGCACTTTCCACCATTGACATTGCCTTTTCGGAGATCTTTGTCATATTATCTGTTGACATTAGTATTGCCTCTAGGCCACTGCTTTGCTCATTAATCGAACTATTTATTTCTTTCATACTGGCAATTAACTGATTTATAGATGATTGAATTTTGTTAAAAGATGTATTGGATTTTTCCGCTATCTGTGAACCCTCAATTATTTTTTCGTTACTCTTTTCAATAGCAGCAACTGTCTTTGTTACATTTAAATTGATATTCTCAATAATTTTTGAAATATCATCGGCAGATTTTGCACTTCTATCGGCTAAGACTTTAACCTCTTTAGCAACTACGGCAAATCCTAACCCAGCTTCTCCAGCTCTAGCTGCTTCTATCGCTGCATTTAATGATAATAAATTGGTTTGATCGGCAATCCCTTTTATTATACCTAAAATACTATCAATTTGTGCAGCGGCAGATTTTAATTCTGTTATTTCATTCATAACAGAAGTTATTGATTTTTTAATTTCTTCCATAGCTTCTAAAGTATTATGGACAGCTTTACTACCTTCTTCTATGACATCTAAGGTATCTTTCGCTGTTTGATAGGATGTGTCGGAACTGGCAGCCAATTCCTCTGCCATGGCAGAGTAGTTGGTTATTTCATCAACAACGTGGTTAATATACTTTACTTGTTCTTCTACCCTCTTGGAAATGGCTTCAATGATACTAATTAAATTTTCCGTTTGGTTTTGGGAGTCTTTAATTCTAACATCCAAATTATGTAAAAGATTTTCTTCATTTTGTTTAAGCTTTACTAATTTTTCTTGTCCTTTAATGTGTTCTTCAGTATTTATCCGGGCTAACTCTTCATCCTTTCTTTTTTTCATCCATAATTTAAACACGGAACCATCCCCTCTCCTTATAAAAAATATTTTGATGAATCAATAATTTAAAAAATTATACCATATTTTATATTACTAATCCACCGTTAGGACTGATAATTTGGCCTGTAATAAAATTTGCTTTATCTGATGCAAGGAATAATACCAGTTCACCTACATCCCTTGGTGAACCGATTACCCCTAAAGGTGTTTCCCTTTTCAGTTCTTCCATTATTGATTCATCTATGTGGGAGATCATGTCTGTTTGAATAATCCCTGGACAAACACAATTAACTTGAATGTTAGATGGTCCAACTTCTTTAGCCAGTGCCTTGGTAAAACCAATTACTGCTGCCTTTGCAGCAGAGTAGTGTACTTCACAGGAAGCACCGGTTATTCCCCAGATTGATGATATGTTAATAATCTTACCCTGTTTATTAGATATCATTTTAGGTAAAACACTTTGGCAGCAGTTGAATATCCCTTTAACATTGACATCAAAGATCCAATCCCAATCCTCTTCAGATATATCAGTAAATAGTTTTTCTTGAGCAACACCGGCATTGTTTACTAAAACATCTATGTTGCCAAAGTAATTATATATAGTGGTAACCATTTTATCTACTTCTTTCCTGTCTCTGACATCAGCCTTTACTTTTATTGCACTGTAGTTATTATTAATTAGTTCCCGAAATAAACTTTCAGCAGCTTCTTCCCCCTGATAGTAGTTAATGGCTACATTGTAATTATTCTGTGCAAATAATTTAGCTGTTTCCCTTCCAATACCCCGGGATGCCCCTGTGATTAAGACAGTTTTTTTCATATGCTGATCCCTTCTTTTTTGTTTTTTTTATTTTACTTTTTCTTGTTTTCATCTCATTTTTTACCTTTATTTATAATTTAATAATTAGCTAGTTTCATGAACTAATAGGACAGTTTACCAGGTTATTAATTTTATTAAAATCGATAAAAATATTAAATATTTTAATAAAATTATTTATCAGTCAACACAGCTTAAGCTATGTTTACTCTGATTGGGTATAACCCCACACCCTCTATCCCCTCCGAAAATACATTGGGGAATACTTTTTTCATTATTTGATATGCTCCATTTAAATCTGCATTTATTAAAGTGCCATTATTACTCCTAAATAGACCTCTATGGATTCGTCTTGATTTGTTGTAGTTTTCTTTTATAGGCAATTCATTATCTAAAAATGATGTTCCACTTGTATAACTCTCATCTACAAGTATTACTTTTATTCCCACATTTTCTGCTTTATACATTACCTTTTTTATAAATTCTTGATGTGGTATTCCTACAAATGATTGATTAACTTTTTTATTCATTTTACT